>NZ_JBJLSF010000006.1:0-92504 GCF_050871885.1 Kineococcus aridisoli
GGGCGGTTTCTACGGGGTGGGGTGGTGCTACGGTGCACCCAAAAACGACCCGCCGTTTTACGCGCAGGAACGGGGGGGGGGGGCGGGGGGCCCCCCCCCCCCCCATCCCGGCAAAGTCACAAACAATTGGTGCTTGCGGGCTTCCTTTGAGAGCACCGCCAACCCGTCACCGGCCTCAAAGACTGACCAAAGCCGCCTTCCCGGGGCACTTCGGCGACCCGCCACGGCGATCACTGACCCCTCTCTCCCTCAGCTGCCTCAGCCCCGTCACCACATCACCGCGAGCGGCTGACACCGCCGCCGCAGTCATCCCCCCGCCGGCCCCCTCGGCGCCGGCGCCACCCAGCGAGGCACCCATCACGACCTCATTGACCGTTGGCTAGGCCGCCCCGGCACCCCGGTGGACGTCTCCGGCAGCGTGGAGGTCGTCGCCGCCCAAGCCGCCGACCTCCGCTGCTCAGCCAATGAGGTCAGTTCTCCGGCTCAGTCTTCTCGCAGCACGCGGACATCCCAGGGTCCCAACCGCACCTCACTGCCCGCGGCGTACGCCTGACTCGAGATGACGTCACGCACACCGCAGGGCAGCGTCAGCGTGGCGGGGGCGAAGGACCAGTTGCTGAGAAAGCGCAGCCGGGAGCCGTCGCGCGCCGTCGCGCTCGTCGCCGTCACCGTCCCCGAGGTCCCCCGCCACCCCCCGTCGGCTGCGGGCACCGCCCACCGGAACAGCGCCTCGGAGAACTCCGGGTCCGGCACGGTGCCCACGACCGTGATGCGTCCCTGACCGGCCGCCCTGCTCGTCGCCGCCGGCCAGCGGGAGAAGTGCTGCCCCACGTAGCGGGCCAGGACCTGGGTGCCCTCCACCGGCTGCAAGCCGTCCACCCAGCGGGTGCCGTGGCCGCCGCCGGCGACCTCGCCCTCCAGGGGCAGGTCGGTGAGCAGGTTGGAGAACTCGTCGTACCAGACACCGGCGGCCTCCGCCAGCAGCGCCGGCTGCCTCTCGCGCCGTGCGCGGTTCTCCTGGTCGGCGTAGGCGGTCCGCGGACCCAGGAGCAGGTGACCACCCGCCCGGGCGTAGCGGATCAGGAAGCCCAGCAGCTCATCGGAGGCGACGTAGATGCCGGCTGCCACCAGCACCGGGTTCTCGGCGACGAACGCCTCGAGCCCTTCTCCGCTTTTCGCCTGGGCGGGCACCTGGCCGACGTGCAGCAGGCGTCCCTGGGCTCCGGCTTGGAAGGCTCCGCGGTAGAAGGCGCCCTGGATGTGCTTGTAGGCGCTGCGGTCGGGTGCTTCACCGTCGCTCGACAGCTGCGGGAAGTCCTGCTGGGACCACTTGGAGTCCTGCGAGTACAAGAAGGTGACGTCGTGGTCGGGGCGCAGGCCCGTCACCAGCGAGCCCGCTGCCTTCAACTGCGCGCCGAGCTCGGCGATCTCGCGGTAGACCCGTCCTGGGGTGCCGCTGTGCGGAAGCACTCCACCCCAGTAGGTCTCCGCTCCGAAGTGCAGGGTGTGCCAGTGCCAGTACTCGATCATGTCCGCGCCGCGGGAGACCAGCAGCCAGCCGGCCTGCTTCCACTGCCCGTCGAAGCCGGGTCGGTTGACCCACGGCATGCCGATGGCCTGCGCGTCGGTCTCGGTGACCAGGTAGTTGGACTGCTTGGAGCTCCACATCCGGTCCGCGGACTCGTACAGCGCCCACAGCCCGTTGGTGGTCCAGCTCTGCTGCTCCTGGCGGGCCGCCGGCAGGGCGAGTGCCTCCTGCATGGTGTAGTACGGGTTGCCGGCCGTGACATCCAGCCGCCGCGTGACGGCGTCGTCCTCCACGGCGGGACGGTCGTAGGCGATGCAGGTGGTGACGAACTGCTCCTCGCGGGCGTACTCGCGCACGATGTCGGCCTGCCAACCGATGAAGTCGCTCGTCTGCTGCGCCTGGAAGCGGCGCCAGGCCAGGGCGTACTGGGGTTGTGCGTTGCCGTCCGGGGTCCACAGGTCCGCCCAGGTGCTGAGCCGGTGTGACCAGTACACCAGGCCCCACTCGCGGTTGAGCGTCTCGACGTCTCCGTAGGTGTGGCGCAGCGAGTCGACGAAGCGCTGGAAGACGCCGTGGTTGTGGAACAGCTGCATGCCCGGTTCGTTGTCGACCTGGAAGCCGACGACGGCCGGGTGGTCGGCGTAGCGGGCGGCGATCGCCCGGATGATGCGCTCGGCGTGGAAGCGGAAGGCGGGGTGGGTGTAGTCGACCTCCTGGCGCGCGCCCCAGCCCATGCGCCGGCCGGTGGCCACCTCGCCGGCGATCTCGGGGTAGGTGCGCGCCAGCCACGGCGGGACGGCGTAGGTCGGGGTACCGAGCACTACGTCGATGGCGCGCTCGTGCGCGCCGTCGAGGACCGGCTGCAGCCAGTCCAGCTCGAAGCGGCCGTCCTCGGGCTCCCAGGTCGACCAGACGGACTCCCCGACGCGGATGACGGTGAAGCCGGCCTCGACCATGAGGTCGAGGTCCTCCTTCAGCCGCGGTGAGTCCTGGTATTCCGGCTGGTACTCGTGGTAGTACGCGGCGCCGAAGCGGATGCGGTCGGGCGAGGTGTACACGGGTGGGCCTTTCTCGGTGGTGGGTCAGCCCTTGACGGCGCCGGCGGCCAGACCTTCCAGCAACTGCTTGCGCAGGAGCAGGAAGACCAGGATCGTCGGGACGGTGGCGAGCACCGATCCGGCCAGGACGAGGTCGTAGGAGCGGTTCTCGGACAGGAACAGGGTCTGCAGACCGAGCGGGAGGGTGGCCCGGTCGGTGTCGGAGACGATGACCAGCGGCCACAGGAAGCTGTTGTAGCTCTGCAGGAACGTCCACACCGCCAGGGCCCCCAGGGACGGGCGCAGCAGCGGCAGCACGATGGTCAAGAAGGTGCGCAGCTCGCTGCAGCCGTCGATGCGGGCGGCTTCCAGGATGTCGTCGGGCACGGACTGCACGATGTACTGCTGCATCATGAAGATCCCGAACGCGGGTGCGACCCACGGCACGATGAGCGCGAACCACGGGTTGCCGAGCCCGGCCTTGACGAGCAGGACGAACAGCGGGACGAGGATCACCGCGAACGGGATGGACAGGGAGCTGAACATCAGCGAGAACAGCACCTGCTTGCCGCGGAAGGTGTACTTGGCGAAGCCGAAGCCGGCCATCGCGCAGACGAACACCGACACGACGGTGGCGATGACCGCCACCAGGGTGCTGACGCCGAACCACGCCCAGAACGGCTGGGTCGTCAGCAGGTTGCGGTAGTTCTCCAGCGTCGGGTCCGCGGGCAGCAGCCGCACCGGGACGGAGAAGATGTCCCCGCGGTCTTTGAAGGAGCCCGACAGCGCCCACAGCAGGGGCGCCACGAAGGCCAGTGCCAGCGCGGTCAGCGCGAGGTAGAGCAGGACGCGGCCGGTGCGGGGCCGTGGGCGGCGCACCGCCACCGGCGCCGAGGCGTCACGCGAAAGGGTGGACGTGCTCACGAGGACCTCCCGATGCCGAGCAGCCGGTTGAAGCCCTGGCTGACGAGGAACACCACGACGAAGAGCACGACGCCTGCGGCCGCCGCGTACCCGAACTGCTGGCGCTGGAAGGCCGCGCGGAAGATGAACATCGCCACCGACAACGTCTGGTCGCTGGGGCCGCCCTGAGTGAGCAGGAACGGCTCGTCGAAGATCTGCGCCGCCGAGATGAAGGAGGTGACGGCGACGAACGCGGTGACCGGCTTGAGGGCGGGCAGCGTCACCGAGGTGAAGCTGCGCCACCAGCCGGCCCCGTCCAGGGCCGCGGCCTCGTACAGCTCCTTGGGCACGTTCTGCAGCCCGGCCAGGAAGAAGATCGTCAGGTAGCCCGCCCAGCGCCAGAGCATGACCAGGCAGATGGCGACCTTCGCGATCGTCGGATCGCCCAGCCAGTCGATGCCGCCGATGCCGAACAGGGCCTGCAGCACCGAGTTCGCCAGCCCGTAGTTGCGGTCGAAGACGAGGCTGAAAATCAGCGCGACGATGATGGGCGAGACCACCATTGGCACGAAGTACGTCGCGCGGAAGGCGTCGCGCGCTCGCAGGCCGCGGCTGTTGAGGGCCGTGGCCAGCAGCAGCGAGACGGGAACGATGACGACGACGGCCACCGCGACGTAGACCAACGTGTTGACCAGGGCCTTGCGAAAGCTGGAGTCGGTGAACAGGTTGGCGTAGTTGCGCAGGCCCACCCACTCCGGGGTCCCGAGCCCGACCCAGCTGGTGAGGCTGAGGTAGATGGAGGCGATGATCGGGACGAGCATGAACAGCACGAACAGGACGTAGAAGGGTGCGATGAATGCGTACGGCGCACGGGTAGTGGTGGTGCTGCGCGGGTGCGGCGCCCTGGTGCGTGTGCTCGTCGGCGCCGGGAGGGTCTCCTGCGTGGCCACCGCGATCACCTCCCTGCCTGGTTGGCGAAGTCCTCGGCGGCGCCCTTGATCGCCTCAGCCGGGCTCTCATCGCCGCGGTAGGCGCTGATGAGGTGGCCGGACAGGACGTCGGTGAGGATGGATGAGTCGGGGCTCTGGTAGTAGTCCGGGACGTCGTCGACGATGGTGCGGTAGACGTCGATGACCTGCTGGCCGCCGAAGTACTCATCGGCGACCTCGAGCTCGGGTGAGTCGAAGACCGAGCGCAGGGTGGGCAGGTAGGTCAGTTCCTGAAAGCGGCGGACCTGCCCCTCGGGAGTGATCCAGGTGGAGGCGATGAAGTCCGCGGCGGCCTGGGTGTTGGCCTTGTCCACGATGGCGGCGAACCCGGTGCCGCCGGCAGCGGCGGTGGCGAAGCCCCCGGCCGACCAGGTCGGCAGCGCCCGCAACCGCCACTGCCCGGCTTGCTCGGGCACGTTGGGCTTGAGGCCGAAGGCGGAGTACCAGCTGGCCATCCACATCCCTGCGATCTTGCCGGACTTCAACCCGGCCTGGACGCTGGCGCCGTAGAAGTCGTTGACGGTCGTGATCCACCCGCTGCTCAGCCCGTCGACGACGAACTGCAGCGTCTCGACGGCCTCGGGCGAGTCGAGCACGAGGTTCTCGTCGGCGTCGAAGAAGGCTCCACCGCGCTGCAGCAGCAGCATCTGATAGCCCTGCACGATCTGGCCCAGGTCACTGCCGGCCGCCAGGACACCGAGGGCGATGTCGTGCTCGGCCTTGGCGCGGGCGCCGACCTGCGCCAGTTCCTCCCAGCTGCCGACCTCGGTGGGCAGGCCGAACTGCGTGAACAGGTCGTCGCGGTAGTAGTAGACGACCATGGGGGTGTCGGAGTCCAGCGCGTAGAGCTTGCCGTCCTTGGTGTAGGGCGCCCGGCGCGCGGCGATCAGGTCGTCGCCGAGGGCGGCGACCTGATCACTCCAGTCGTACAGCAGCCGTTCGGTGAGGTCCCCGCGCTGCAGACGGGCGAACTGCCCGATCTCGATGCCGATGACGTCGGGGGTGCCGCGGCCGGCGACGGCTTGCGCCAGCAGCTTGGTCACCAGGTCCTGTGCACCGGCGCGGGTGACGTCCATGGTGTAGCGGAAGTCGGTGGCCGCGTCGGCCGCGCGGATACCCCCTTCGAAGAACTTCTGGTACCCCTCGTCGTGCGTCCAGAAGTTCAGCGCCACCTCGCCGGACGTCAGCGGGGCGGCCGGCTTCGACCCGCACGCGGCCAGTAGTGATGCACCGGCACCCAGTGCGGCCAGCTGCAGCGCTGATCGACGGCTCAGTCCTGCTGGTGGCTGGAGGCTGCGCCGGTGGAGTGGAGTCGGGTCCGGGCGCGGGGGTCGTCTGGCGTCGTGCGACATCGTCGTCCTTGCCGAGTCGGGATGGAGTCAGGTAATGCGGGTGAGGTGTTGTGAGTGCGGTGTTGTGAGTGAGGAGCGGTGGATGCGGTGAAGCGGCTGAGGTCCAGTTGGAACGCCGACGGCACGGCTCATCGACGTTCCCGTCATCGTGCCGTCGTACCTTCGTGGCGTCGTGGTACCCGTCGTCGCGCCCGGGTGGCGTTGATCAGCGGTGAGCGGGTGGTGCCGCCGTCGTGCCACGGGAGATGAAGGCCGGCACGATGGGGAACGGTGTGGCAGTGGGCACCGCTCGCCCCTCGATGCGATCGACTAGGCGTGCGATGGCCACGTCGACGACCGCCTCGAACTCCTGTCGGATGGTCGAAAGGGGTGGGTTGAGGAACTCCGCGGCGGGGATGTCGTCCAAGCCGATGACGCTGACATCCTTCGGGACCTGCAGGCCCGCTTCGACGGCGGCTCGGATGGCTCCGATCGCCATCTCGTCGTTGGCGCAGAAGATGGCGCTCACTGAGGAGTCCTCCAGCAGGTGTCGCGCTGCCCGGTAGCCGGAGGCGGCGCTCCAGTCACCCGGCAGCGAGGGAGGACAGGGTCTTTGCGCTGCCAGGAGGGCTTCGCGCCATGCGTCACGCCGGTCGCGGGCCGTCCACCAGGTGAGGGGACCGCTGATGTGGTGGACCGTCGAGTGACCCAGCTGGAGCAGGTGCTGCACCGCTTCGGTGATCGGTGGGCGCCAGTCCTGGCCGGCGACCTCGATCGAGGCGTCGGCGTCGGCTCTGGACCAGCCCAGGCTCATCACGGGGACGGGTGAGGAGCCGGTGAGCAGCGGGTGGTCGTCGACGGGTTCGTCGATGACGATGCCGTCGACGCCCTGGGCCAGGAGCGCGTCGACGGCTGCCTGGGTCTGTCCGGCGGGACCGCTGGCCGACAGGCTCAAGGAGTAGCCCTGTGCCCGGGCGGCGTGCTCGAGGGTGACGAGCATGTGTGAGGGTCCGTACAACGCCGAGCCGAGCCAGACGACGCCCAGTCGTCGGCTGCGGCCGGTGAGCAGGGCGCGTGCGGCGGAGTTGGGGCGGTAGCCCAGTTCCTCGGCGGCACGCAGGACCCGCCGGCGGACGTCGTCGGAGACGTTGGGTTCGCCGTTGACGACGCGGGAGACGGTCTTCTGCGAGACGCCCGCGCGTCGCGCCACCTCCACGCCGGAGGCACGGCGAGACTGCGGCGAGCCCGGCTGAGGGGAGCCCGGTTGCGGCTCGCCACCCGGCGCGGTGCTCGAGGCCGCTGCGGGAACCACTTCGGGGGACGCTGATGTGCTGGTGTTCACCGGACCCCCTCCTCGTCGTCGATGAGTGCCCGTCCGCATCGAGTGTCTACGTAGTCATCCCGGCTGTCAACGGTTCGCCAGCCTCAGATCATGTGCTGGATCAGCGGGCGTGGCAGGTGCAGCAGCCACCGTCAGCGCCCGGCACCCCGACACCCCGACACCCCGACACCCCGACACCCCGACACTCCGGCACTCCGGCACTCCGGCCGGCATGACGCGGCAGCACCAACCCCCTTCAGGGGGTCAGTGCCGTCGGCGGGAGGCGACTGCAGGCACGCAACACGCTCAGAAGCAGCCGATCAGCCTCCGAGCGGTCCCTGAGGATGGGTATGTTCTGCGCGCGGTCGGCGATGGCTCCGGCCGGCGACGGAGAGGAACACAGGTGCGTCGACTACTCGCATCGATCGCCGCGTCAGCGGCCACGGTCATCACCGCAGGAGCCACGCTGCTCACCGCAGCCACCCCCGCCGACGCCACCAGCACAGCCGGCGCCACGCACGCACGCGCCGCAGCCTCCACGGCGAGCGCGGCCGAAAACTGTGTCTACGGCAGCATCAGCGCCCGCTACGACCAGCTCGGTGGGGCCGCCGGCAAGCTGGGGCAGCCCACCTCCTGCGAGGAGCCCACCGAGCGCAGCACCGGACGCTTCACCACCTTCCAGCGCGGCGCGATCTACTGGAGCCCGGGCACCGGCGCCTGGGACGTCTCGGGCTCCTTCCGCGAGCTGTGGCTGGCCAGCGGCTACGAGAACGGCACCTTCGGCTACCCCACCTCCGGTGAGGTGCCCATCAAGGCCGGTGGGGTCTTCCAGAACTACCAAGGAGGCACCTTCTACTGGTCTCCCGCCGTGGGCGCGCACTCGCTCTCCGGTGACTTCCGCCGCTTCTACGCCTCCCAAGGCTACGAGAACGGCTACCTGGGCTACCCCATGACCCAGGAGGTGCCGGTACGCGGCGGCGTCTTCCAGGTCTTCGAAGGCGGAGTGCTGTACTGGAGCCCGGCCACCGGCACCCACTCGGTCACCGGCTCCTTCCGCGGCCTGTACGCCGCCCACGGCTACGAGAACGGCGAGCTGGGCTACCCCACCTCCCAGGAGGTCCGCACCCGCGACGGCGGCGTCTACCAGAGCTACCAGGGCGGCACCATGTACTGGGCGCCGGGCCTGTCCCCGCAGGTGGTCAGCGGCATCTTCCTGAGCGTGTACGGCCGCAACGGCTACGAGCACGGCTGCCTGGGCTTCCCCCTCACCGAGCCCTACAGCTACGAGGGGTACTCCGACGTTCAAGAGTTCCAGGGCGGCATCATCTGGAGCACGCCCGAGAACGGTGCCTTCGCGGACCTGTACCCGCGCGATCCCAACTACTCCCAGTGGGGCCTGTACCCGCGCTGCTGACGCACCCGCGGTGGGTGAGCCCTCACAGCGAGAGCTCACCCCTGCGGAGCGGCGGGCGACGGCTGGCACAGCCAGCGCACGGCCGGGGCACGGCACTCACGCCGTCCGCCAGCGCGGTATGGCTGGGTGACAGAACGGTCTGTCACCTACCCACGCCGCTACGATCACCAAGAGCGGGGTACAGGTGTCCGGCCCACCGCTCGAACGCGTGCGGCATAGCGCCCGGCGGCACTGACCGTCCTCTGGAGGCCACGGAGAGGCGGCGAGGGCGCTCAGGCGCCGGCCAGGGTGTTCCACTCCTGTGGCGAGCCGCCCCAGGGCATGGCGTGCACCTCGATGCCGGCGGGCTGCTGGGCCAGGCCGGTGATGTCCATGACGGAGAAGGGCAGGGTGCCCGCGGCGGGGAGGGCATCGACGTAGCCGGTGGCGCCGGTCAACAGCCTGCCGTCACCATCGCGGTACAGCGCCGTGATCGCCATCGAGCCCACCGCCGCCGGGTAGGGGTTGATCAGCTCCCCCACCACCTGACGGGAGTATGCATCGCCGCTCCGCTGGACGCCGCTGGCGGTGAAGGGTGGGTAGTCGGCGGCAGTGGTCTTGGTCGGGTACCAGTCCACGGCCGCGTAGGTGACCTCCACCGCGGTCGGCTGCTCCGGCGCCTGCAGCAGGCCGGCCCAGGCGATGTCCGCGCCCGGCGGCAGCGCGTTCAGCGTCTGCTGCTGGGTGGCCAGCACCTGCCCACCGGCATCGCGGGCGGTCACCGTGATGACGGGGAAGGCGCCGTAGTGGCTGGTGTTGGGGTTGTTCAGCAGCGCAGCCCAGTGCAGGAACACTCCCTCTGCCGTGCCGGGGGTGCCGGGGGTGAGGGGTGTGCTGGTGTAGCCGGATTCCACTACAGTGAAGGGCTCAGCGTGCGCCGGCGACCCCACCGATGACCCTGCGGATGAGGGAGTCGTGGAGGTGACGCTGGCAGTCGGGAGAGCCGGCTCGGCGGTTGAAGGTGCACAGCCCGAGAGCAACGCTCCGGCGGCGATCGTGACGGTAGCCGCTGCACGTGCGCGCCGCGCAACAGGATGTTGAGGAAGCCTCCGCGCCGCCCTCTCCAGCCTGGTTGAAGATCGTGGCCGTCGTTGATCACCTCGCATCACCAGCACAGGCTAGAGGGCGATCAGCTGACCTGCTCCAGGCTGAACCTGCTCCAGGCCCTGCCTATACGACCCGCCCAGCCGCTCGGGAAGACAATCCTCCTGTCGGTGCCGTCACAGCTACCCGGCTCGTTCCACCCGGCCAGGTGTGCGCTGCTCCCGACCCTCCACCGCCGTCTTCCGAGACCAGGGGCGGCGCCCATCCAGGTGATCAGTGCTCAAGGCCACCACGACGGTGTCGATGCGCTACGGAAGCGCCGCCTTCGCTCGAGCGCGGGGCAACCTCACCACCAGCAATCGCTCCATCACCAGGAATCGACAGCGGAGAGCCAGAGTGCCCGACAGCCCGTCCCAGCGGGGTGCCCGCAGCAGCAGGCAGGACTCAGCAGGCGCTGCAACGCCAGCCGCTGCCGGTTCAGGTGGTGCGGTTCGCCGCTCCAGCAGCGGGCGCATCCCCCAATGGGCGATGGACGAAGCCGTCGGCCGTCCCAGCAGCCCTCCTCCTGGCGCGGTGATGCCGTCAACACCGCCGCCAGCACCGCCGCCGAGGCCAGCACCCGTGGCTGGATGCGAGGCAGCCGGCGGGCCCGCCGGCGCCGGGGCTCGCGCTCGGGTCGACGGCTGATAGCCGCTGCCCTGGTGACGGCAGTCGTCGCCACTGCGGTGTGGGCGCAGAGCACCGGCCAGCTCGCGGGTCTCGGCACCGCGAGTACCGCAGCGGGCGCCGCAGGTGGGCACCCGCCGCCCATGGCCGGCAGGTGCCCACCCCTGGGCACGAGTCCGCCGACACCCCGCTGGGCCAGCCCGCGCCCCTGCTGCAGTCCAGCGACGCCTGCGCCCGATGCGCACCCAAGCCGACGCCACCGCCGACAACGCGGGTAGAGCCGGCACCCCGGTGGCGTGGAAGCCCTGCCGGCCCATCCACTACGTCACCCGCCCCGACGGCGCCCCCACCGGCGCTCAGCAGCTCATGCAGCAGGCCATCGCCCGCGTCAGCGCCGCCACCGGCCTGCGCTTCATCGACGACGGCGCCACCACCGAAGCCCCCTCACCCCAGCGCCGGCCCTACCAGAGCGAGCGCTACGGCGAGCGCTGGGCGCCGTAGCTCATCACCTACGTCAGCGCCGCCGAAGTGCCCGACATCGCCGCCGCCGTCATCGCCCAAGCCGGCTCCACCGGCGTGACCGCCACCCAGCGCAGCACCGCCGATCAGCTGCTGGGCCGCCCGGGCGCCCCCATCGACGTGTACGTCTCTGGCAGCGTCGAGGTCGACGCCGCCCAAGTCACCGACGCCCTCACCCACCCCGGAGGGGAGGAGCTGGTGCGCGCGGTCTTCCAGCACGAGCTGGCCCACCTGGTGGGCCTGGCCCACACCGAGGACCCCGCCCAGCTGATGTACCCGCAAACCACCGGCGTGCTCGACTACGCCGCTGGTGACCTCAGCGGCCTGGCCGCCCTCGGCACCGGACCCTGCGTGCCCGAGCTCTGAGTGGGTCCAGACATCAGCTGCGGCAGGCGCCAGTCATCAGTCGCCGGCGCTTCGAGCCCCATCGTTCATGGCGCTTGTCAGCGGCGCTCACCCGCCACCACGGGCATCAATCGGCGTACGCTGTCAGCGGATGCGCCGGTGAGCTCTAGCAGGCCCGTCCGCGGCAAGATCACTCGATGACCGGCGACGACCTCGAGGAGGACACCATGGCCGCTCACCACACCACCCATCCCCTCCCCGAACCCGCCAGCCAGGCTCCGCTGGGCACCGATGGACTCACCGATGAAGAGCGCAGCGAGCGCGCTGAGCGCTACGCACGTACCGCCGCCACAGCGCCGACGCGTGAGCAGCTGGATGCTCAGCGCGCCCGCATCCTGGCTCGCCGCGTCAGCCGCCACTCTGCCTGAGCTGCATTCCCCCTCAGGTGCCGCTGAGCGCCGCCCGGCCTGACTCCCGCGCCTGGCAGCCCAACCCGAGGCGGCATCATCACCGGTCGGCAACGGGTGGCGATGGTCGCCAGCAGTCGGCGACGGCCAGCGGGATGCCGGCTGGCATCCTGACCCGGTGACGGCCCTGCACCACCCCCAGACCATCCCCCGGGCCATCCCTTGAGTCCTCCTGCAGGCCGAGCCGCCCCAGCGCTCACCTTCCGGGACTACTCCCCCCGCCTGGACCGCCGCCGACGCGATCGATTCGTGTGCACCGAGCCACCCAGGCGCACCTACATCCCCGGCGTGGGAGCACGCCACCCGCGCGAGTGGGAGCTGGACGTGCAGTCCTACCTGCGCAGCTGGCGCCAACGCCCCGGCGAGCGCCTGCTGATCGCCTTGGACGAAGACGAGCAGGACGAGGACGAGCAGATCGCGGCGATGAGCGCCTACCTGCTCATCGAGCCCGGCCGCGTCCTGCTCCAAGCCCTGGCCGTGTCCGTGCGCCACCGCAGCCGAGGAGCGCCTTCGGCGGGGCGGGGCGCTTCACCGGGCAGCGGGGCCGTCGCCCGCCGGATGCTGCAGGCCACCCTCGAGCAGGTGGTCGCGACCGCGGCACGCGATGCGGATGGTGACCTGCTGCTCGAAGGCCGCGTGCACATCCGCAACCAGCCCAGTAAGAGGCTGCTGACCACCTTCGGCTTCGCCTTCGATGCCCACCTCGACGATGAGCTGGAGAGCTGGTTGCTGGATCTGCCCGCGGCCGCCCTCACCACCTGGCCCACTCCACCTGGCACGCCCAGGGTCTGAGCACACGAGGAAGGAGCACGTGGCTCAGCGGCGCCGGGCTGCTCCAGCGTGCACCACCGGTCAGGCACATCACCGATGGGTGCAGTAGCGGGGGGGTGCAGCAGCATGGTGCCTCCAGCACTCAGGCGTGCGGGAGCCAGACCCGCATCGTGGACGGGCCGCGGTTGGCCCACCGGTGGTACGGAGTCAGCAGCAGGTCCACGGCGCGGCCCGGCGCGTGTTCCTTCGACTGCAACGAGGCGTCGGGCCAGGAGTGCTCGGGTGCGCTGGTGCTCCACGCCGGCAGCCGCACGACTCCCTCCTCCAGCGACGGGCCGGCGGCGGCATCGACCGTGATCAGGTCCAGGTCCACATCGGGCTGGTCGACGGACTCGGCGCAGTAGAGCAGCGGGCCGCACTCGATGGCCACGCACCCGCGCACCGCATCCACGCGGGGGTCGGCGCGCACGAGGCGGGGAGCGCAGTCCAGGTGCAGCACCACCTCATCGCCCACCGCCCAGTCGCGGGTCAGCTGCGCCCGGCCGGGCTCGGCGTCGATGTCGCCGGCGGCTCCGGTGATGGAGGTGGTGCCGCTCCAGCCGGGCACGCGCAGCGACAGCGTCCAGGGGCCGGGCACGCTCTGGGTGACCTGCAGGCGCACCAGACCGTCGCGGGGGTAGTCGGTGTGCACCTGCACCGCCACCGTTCCGCGCCCGGGCAGCTCCGCGCGGAGGGTGGCGGTGGCGTACAGGTGCACCTGCAGACCGTCCTCGTCGCTGGTGGCCAGGTAGCCGCCGAGGCTGGCCAGGGTGCGGGCGACGTTGGTGGGGCAGCAGGAGGTGGTGAACCAGGAGGCGCGACGGCCGTCGGTGCGGCGCAGGCTCGGCACTCCCGGCTCGGGCTCGATCCCCGGGGTGCGCCGGTGCAGGGTGTTGACGTAGAAGAAGGCCTGCCCGTCCTCGCTGGGGCAGGCGGCGACCACGTTGTGCAGGGTACGCTCGATGACGTCGGCGTAGTGCTCTTCACCGGTGGCCAGCAGCAGTCGCCAGGCGACCATGATGGAGGCGATGCCGGCGCAGGTCTCGGCGTAGGCGCGGTCGGCGGGCAGCTCGAAGTCGGCGCCGTAGGCCTCGCCGTGGTGGTAGGAGCCCATGCCGCCGTGCAGGTAGGTGCGCCGCTGCAGGGTCCGCTCGTACTGGCGCTTCGCCGCCGCCAGGAGTTCTTCGTCCCCGGTCTCGACGGCGACATCGATGACGCCGGCGGTCAGGTACAGCGCCCGCACGGCGTGCCCGACGAGGACCTCGGCCTTACGCACGGGGACGTTGTCCTGGTAGTAGTCGCGCCCGCCGTACATGGTGTCGCCCAGCAAGCGGTGACCGCGGCGCTCGACGAACAGCCGCGCCTGCTCCAGGTATCGGTCTTCCCCGGTGAGCCGGAACATCTCCACCAGCGCGGTCTCGATCTCCGGGTGCCCGCAGATGCCCTCGCGCGCCCCGTCGGCGAACTCTGCGCAGACGTGGTCAGCGGCGGCCCGGGCGATCGTCGCCATCCCGTCGTCGACGCCCGTGCGCAGCATCGCGACGGCGGCCTGCAGCAGGTGGCCCGCGCAGTACAGCTCGTGGCCCCACTCCAGGTCGCTGTAGCGGGCCGGCCCACCCTCGTAGCCGTAGAAGGTGTTGAGGTACCCGTCTTCCTGCTGGGCGGCGGCGAGCAGGGTGGTGAGCTCGCGCAGGCGCTCCTGCAGCTGCGGGGAGGGGGTGCGGGCCTGCTCCCAGGCCATGCCCTCCATGAGCTTGTAGATTTCGGAGTCGGTGAAGAGCCGCCCCACCCGCTCGGTGGCGAGGGTGCCCTCGACCGCGGCGCGGACGTTGCCGATCCAGCCAACCTTCTCGAGGGACTCGTCGCAGTGCGGGATGACGGCGTCGCGGTTCAGCTGCTGCATGTGCGCCCAGAACCCGCCGGTGACGGCGGCCTGGTCGAGTGCGAGGGGCTGCAACCGGCCGCGCCGTGGCTGGACGGGAACGGCGCGCGGGGCTGTTTTAGACATGGCGGTGCTCCAGGAAGGGTGTCGGTGCGCTTCAGCCGCGGACGGCGCCGGCGGTGGCGCCGCGGACGTAGTGGCGCTGCAGCAGCAGGAAGAGGATGAGGCAGGGGATGGCGGTGACGACGATGCCGGCCTGCAGGGCGCCGAGGTCGATGGCGCCCAGCTCACCGGAACGCAGGCTGACCAGCGCGACCGGCAAGGTGAACTTCGACCCCTCGGACAGGAAGATCAGCGGTGCGATGAACTCGTTCCAGGAGGCGAGGAAGGCGAACAGGCCGACGGTGATCATCGCGGGGCCGACGGCCCGCAGCAGGATGCGCACCAGCGCCCCGAAGGACGAGCAACCGTCCAACATCGCGGCCTCCTCCAGCTCCTTGGGAAGAGCCTCGAAGGCGTTGCGCATCATGAACAGCGAGAACGGCAGCTGGAACATCACCATGACCAGCGCGACGCCGGCGAGGGAGTTCTGCAGACCGACGGTCCGCAGGATCTCGTACAGCGGGATGAGGATCGTCGGGTGCGGGATCATGAGGATCGCCAGGGTGCCGAGGAACAGCACGTTCTTGCCGGGGAAGGAGAACCGGGCGAACGCGTACCCGCCGAGCACCGTCACGATCAGGACGCCGACGACGGTGAGCACCGAGATGACGATGCTGTTCCAGGCGTAGACGCCCAGCCCCTCGCCGTACTCGACGAGGCGACGGTAGTTGTCCACTCCGTAGCCGCCTGCACCACCGGTGGCGCGGGGGCCGTGCACGGAACTGAACAGCGACCACACCAGCGGGCTGATGAACAGGACCGCCAGGACGGACGTCGTGCTGTAGTAGGCGACCGAGCGGACCCTTCCACCCCGGGGGCGGGTCTGCTTACCCCGGGAGCGGACCCGGGGACCGGCGGTGAGGACTGCCATCAGTCGTCGCCCTTCTTGACGAGCAGGAACTGCAGGACGTTGAGCAGGACAAGGACGACCAGCAGCACGAGGGCCAGCGCGGCGGCCGCACCAAGGTCGAAGAGGGTGAACGCCTCGCGGAACATGGCCATGACCATCGTCACGGTGCTGTTGCTCGGCCCACCGGCGGTCAGGACGTAGAACGGCTCGAAGGCCAGCAGCGAACCGGTGACGCTGAGGATGAGCATCAGCGCGATCGTGGGCCGCAGCAGCGGCAAGGTGATCGAGCGCAACGTCTGCCACCAGTTCGCACCGTCCATGCGGGCGGCCTCGTACACATCCGGCGAGATCGCCTGCAGGCCGGTGAGCAGGATCAGCATGTTGAACCCGGCGAAGCGCCACGTCACCATGACCACGGTCGAGGCGAACGCGTTGTCCGGCTGGCCCAGGAAGTCGACGTCGCCTGAGGCCAGGCCGACGGCCCGCAGCACGTCGTCCACGGGCCCGAAGTCGTTGTTGTACAGGGCGTAGAACAGCAGCGAGGCCGAGGCCAGCCCGACGACGGCCGGCAGGAAGAACGCCGTGCGGAAGAATCCCACGAGCGGGCGAGACTGCTGGACCAGCAGCGCCAGTCCCAGCGCCGTGACGAAGTACAGGACGGTCACGACGACCGTGTACTTCACGGTGAACCAGATCGAGGACAAGAAGAGCTCGTTGTCGCCGATCGCGGTGTAGTTCTCCGGAGCGTTGAACGAGCGTTCGCCGATAAGCGGCCAGTCGTTGAGCGACATCCACACCGACAGCACCAGCGGCAGCGCGAAGAGCAGGACGACGACCAGGGCGGTGGGCAGGGCGTAGCCCAGTCCGACGAGCGAACGCCGGCGACGCGCCCGGGCCGAGGGGTCGGGACCGGCCGCGCGGGCCTGGACGCCTGGCGCCGATGCCGGGATCACGGCCATCAGGGCGCCAGCGACTCGGTGACGGAGTTCTGGCCGGCGGCCAGCGACTGGGCGGCCGGGGCGTCGCCGAACAGCGCGTCGCGGGCGACGGCCAGCCACGGTCCCTGCGGGTCGTTGAAGGTCTGCCCGAACTTCGTGGAGGACGGCGTCTGCCCCTGCGCGACGAGTTCGTTCAACATCTGCACGCGCGGGTCCTCGGCGGAGAACTCGTTCGTCGCCAGGTCGGTGCGCACGGTCAGCTGGTGGGCCTTGGCGTAGACCTGGACCTGCGCCTGGTCGCCGACGGACCACTCCAGGAAGTCCCACGCGGCGTCGGCCTGCTCGCACGAGGAGGAGATGCCGATGACGTCGCCGCCGACGAAGGTGCTGACGCCGCCGTCGACGCCGGGGATGCCCTGGACGCCGATCTTGAGCTGGTCGGTCTCGTCGACGGTCTCCAGGACCGAGTTGCTGGCCAGCATGTAGCCGACGTTCCCGCCGGCGAACACCTCGTTGCGGGTGGCGCCGGTCTCGTTGCGGGCGCTGTCCGGCACGACACCGGCCTTGAACAGGTCGTTGAACACCTGGAACGCCGCAGCGGTCTGCGGATCGTCCAGGGTCGCGGACTCGCCGTCCTCGGACAGGATTTCCCCGCCCGAGGCCCACACCGTCGGGAAGTGGGTGAAGGCGATGCTGCCGCCGTTGTTGCCGGTGAAGTACAGGCCGGTGACGTCCGGGCCGAGGGCGGCGACCTTCGTGGCGTTCTCGGCCAGCTGGCGCAGGGTGGTGACCGGAGCGGCGGGGTCGATGCCGGCGCGCTGCAGGAGCACGTCGTTCTGGAACACCGCGGACATGCCGATGGTGTGCGGCAGGACGTGCTTGGCACCGTCGACGGTTCCCTGCTCCATGTGGGCGGGAGCCAGGTCGCCGGCGAAGGGCAGGGCGTCGATCCGGTCGGTGAGGTCCTGGAACAGGTTCTTGGAGATGAAGTCCGGCGCGTAGACGACGTCGGAGGCCAGCAGGCACGGCAAGTCCTGCGATCCGGCGGCCACGCCGACCTTCTGCAGGTAGTTGTCGGTGGGGACGACGGTCAGCTGCACCTGCGTCTCGTGCGAGGCGTTGTAGGCGTCGACCAGGGCCTGGCTCTGGCTGGACGTGGCGGCGCGCGCCCACATCGTGACGGTGCCGCCGCTCTCGGCGGCGGTGTCCTCGCTGCCTCCTCCGCAGGCGGTGATGGCGAGGGTGCCCGTGAGGGCGAGGGCCGCGAGGGCGCGAGAGGTCGATCGGAGCATCGGAGGTCCTTCCGGACTGGGGTGCGTCCTCGCACCACCGGCGGTCTGAGGTCCTGCCGGCCACGCAGCCGCAGGTCGAGGGCAGGCGTCCCGCAGCCATGCAGGTCACCGACCGTCATCACCACCCCGCGTACTGCAGGCAGTGCCCAGAGCTTGCCCACTCCCCGGAACTACGTCAAGTTCTTCCGATATTTCCGGGAAATTTACGGCGCGAAGGTCGTCGACTCCCGCAGCACGAGGCGACACGGCAGTCGACGCACGCCCCTCTCGCTCCTGCCCGCGATCGCCTGAACCAGGTGGCGAGCAGCCTCGGCACCCAGCTGCTCCAGCTGCATGTCCACGCTGGACAGCGGCGGGCGCGTCTCGGTCGCGACGATGTCCCAGTTGTCGAAGCCCACCACCGAGACGTCCTCAGGGACCCGCCGACCCTGCTCTCGCAGCGTCTCGAGCGCTCCGGCGGCGATGCGGTCGCTGCCGCAGAAGACCGCATCGACATCCGGACGCCCAGTCAGGACCATGGCCGCCGCCTGCCGGCCCCAGCGCTGCGACCAGTCACCGCCGTGCAGAACCTCGCCGTGCAGGTCCAGCCCGGCCTCGGCCAAGGCCCGGCGCATGCCCGCCTCCCGCTCCACCGCAGCCGCCCGGCCCCGCGGGCCCGTCACATGAGCGATCCGTCGCCGCCCCAACGCGATGAGGTGCCTGACGGCCCCGTAAGCCGCCTCCTCGTTGTCTGCCACCAAGGACAGATCGTGAGCTGAACTCGACGGGGCATAGGCATAGACCACCGGGACGGGCAAGTCCTCGGCCAACGGTGAGCGCACCTCAGGGTGCTCACCGACCACGACGATGCCATCGACCCGGCGCTCCAGCAGGATGCGCAGGTAGTGCGCCTCACGAATGGCATCCCCCCGCGCATCGCACAGCAGTACCGCCACCCGGCCCGCGCCCAGAGCGTTCTCAGCCCCGAGCAGGACGGGCATGCTGACCCGCCCCACCGTGTCGCTGGTCAGGATGCCCACCGTCAGAGCGCTGGCGTCCACCTGACGCGGCTGGCGGTTGGACCGAAAGCCCAGCTCGGTCGCCACCTGCCGCACGCGCTCCCGGGTCGCCGCCGCGACATCCTCACGCCCATTGAGCGCGCGCGACACCGTCGCCACCGAGACGCCGGCCACCCGAGCCACGTCCTGGATCGTCGCCCGAGCACCGCGCGCCGACACCTGTTCCACCAAAGCTGCCTCCTCGGTCCGGCGAGCAGTCTGCCAGTCTCCGGAAATTTTCGGTCTCATCACGCGACAGCGGGCTCGAAGAACCCCACCACCGCTCCGGACCTGGCCCGCCGCCAGTGGCGCCACCTGGCGCCACCTGGCGCCACCTGGCGCCACCTCGCCTGACCGCCACGCGTCCACCCTCATCAGCGCCCACCGCGACGAGAAGTCTGGGTCTGCTGCATGATCACGTGACAGATCAGATCATGCAGCCTGACGGGCCGGTGGCGTCATGATGGTCTCGTACTCCATAGGGGTCAATCGGCCCAGACGGGCCTGGCGGCGACGCCGGTGCTCACCGGCATCGAGGCGATGGCCGCGGCCCTGACCGCGACCGGCTGGGTGCGCGGCACGGGCAGCGGTGCCGGCCGCGGTCGAGTCGCCCACAGCGGGCAGCGCAGGGGCGCGACGGCGGGCAGGATGCCCTGCATGAGCTGGAACGGAGCCGACCTGTTCGCCACCGGGGGCCTGGGGTCGCTGCCGCCCGGGTTCAGCGCGAGCGGGCGCACCTCGCAGGTGTTCGAGGACTTCCCCGTGGCCGCCGCGGTGCGCGAGGGCGGGCTGCACGTGCACTTCGCGGCGGCGGCGCTGCAGCGGGTGCCCGAGTCGATGGCCGCGCTCAGCGGGGCCGAGCGGGCGCTGGCGGTGCTCTACGCGGGGGTCGCGGACACCTACGTGCTCGAGGCCGCCGACGCCGGGCGCACCTCGCGGCTGCTGGTGCTCAGCGAAGGCGAGGTGGTCGTCGACGAGGGCGCGCCGTCGCCGCACGAGGCGGCGCCGCGCGAGGACGTCGAGGAGTGGCTGTTCGGCCTCGTCGAGCAGCTGACCGACGTCGCCGTACCCGCCCTGCACGGCGTCGCCGAGACGTGGGCGGAGCTGCGCACGGGCTGAAACACCCCGGCGCCCCGGCACCCCGGGCAGTGCGTCACCCACCGGTGCGGAGCTCAGCCGCGCCGCACCCGGTAGCTGGCCACCACCGCCCCCTTCGCACTCGTCGCGCTCGACTCCACCTCCAGCTCCACCGCGGTCCCCTCGAACAAGCGCGCACCACGCCCCAACACCACCGGCACCGTCGTCACCACGAAGCGGTCCACCAGGCCCGCCGCCGTCAGCGCACGCACCAGCGACAGGCTGCCCAGCACCACCAGCTCCCCCTCCCCCGCTCCTTCAACGCCGCGACCGTCTGCACCGCCTCCCCGGCCAGCGACTGCGAGTTCGGCCACAGCAGCACCTCACTGGGCGATCCGGCGCGGGAGGCGACGAACTTCGGGGCCGTGCGCAGGAGCTCCGTGAACGGGTTCGGCTCATCGGTGCCCAGCCAGTGCCCACCAGGTCGAGGTAGGTGCGCCGACCGAAGAGCACCGCCGCCGTCCGCCCCTACCCACCCATCGCCGCCTGCACCGCTCCGGGAGCCTCGGCCAGCGCCCGGCTGGCTCAACCGCCCAGCTCGAAACCACCGCGCATGTCCTCATCGACCCTGCCCGGCGACTGCGCCACCCCGCCCAGCGACACGTTCTCCACCACCACCAGCTCGTGCACGTTCTCCTCCTCGAATGCCGCGGTACCGGTCGACGCTGCTGACCCGCGGACGCGAGGACCACAGCGGCGAGGGAGCAGTGCGCGCTGAGCACCGGTCCTGCACGGTCAGCGCAGCGCGTGGCAGCCGATCCAGTGCGCCAGGTCCGACACCGATCCGCGGAAGGCGTGGACCGCCACCAGCCGCAGGCGCGCGGCGGTCCGCCACAGCGCCAGCCGCTGCGGTCCCGAGTCCAGCAACGGGTGCCCGCACGCCGCCCAGCCCTCCCGCAGACCTGCGCGCACCGCGGCCACCGCCGCCGGCGCGGCACCGCGCACCAGCGCCAGGTCGAGGTGGGCCAGCAGGTTCGCCGCATCCAGGCACGGGTCGGCGCGCGCGGCCGTGTCGACGTCGAGGAACGTCACCACCGCAGCACCCGGGTCCGCCAAAGCCCCCACACCATCGCTGCACCCTGGCTGCGGGAAGCGCACGAGGACCTG
This sequence comes from Kineococcus aridisoli, assembly GCF_050871885.1. Lineage (NCBI taxonomy): Bacteria > Bacillati > Actinomycetota > Actinomycetes > Kineosporiales > Kineosporiaceae > Kineococcus > Kineococcus aridisoli. The sequence goes on from NZ_JBJLSF010000006.1 coordinate 20,819, forward strand.
CGCCTCGTGCAGGTCGCGGTGGCTGAGCACCGGCGGCACGGGCGGCAGGGCCAGCAGCGCATCGCCGACGGCGGTGACCAGCGCGTTCAACCGCGCGGCCTGCGCCGAGGCCAGGACACCGAAGTCACGGGCGTCCCCGGCCCAGCGCCGCAGCACGGCTGCCTCTGCGCCTGCGTCGTGCACGGGCAGCCCGGCGGCGGCCGGGGAGGCGGTGACGGCGGCCAGCGCCCCGCCGGCGACGGCGGTGGCGCGTCCGGCGGCGTGGCAGCGCGCCAGGGCGGCCGGGTCCTCGCCGGCGGCCAGCAGGGCGCTCAGGTCGCACCCCATGGCTGGGCGCAGGCGCAGCAGCCCCTCGGCCGCACCGGTGACCTCCACGAGAGCCGGCCGGCCGGGGTGCCCGCCCAGAGCGGCGTCCACGGCGTGCAGCCGGGCCAGCGCCGTGCGGGTGGCGGCCGGCCTGGCGACCTTGAGGAACGACTGCGGCGCACCGGCCGCTCCGCTGCGCAGCACCGCCCGCTTGCCGGCGCGGTGGCCGACGAGCACGGCCCCCTCGGCCCGGGCGGTGCCCAGCGCGGGCAGGCGGTGGTCCTCGCGGAGGACCTGGACGTGGGCGCCGGTCAGGACTCCGCTCCGCAGGTGCGGGCGGGCGGTGGCGGCGACCACGTGCCCGTCGGCATCGCGCCCCTCCAGCACCAGGGGGCGGTCCTGCTCCCCCGGTCGGCCGCCGGGCCAGGCGCGGTGCCAGGTGGTCCCGGCGGGGGCGGGCACGCGCTGCAGGAGGGGAACCTGCCGGCGTTCGTCCTGCCGGCGCTCGTCCTGCCGGCGCTCGCGCGGGTCGAGGACTTCGACGTTCGAGGGCTTCACGTGGGTTCCTCCGCGGGCGTGAGGTCGTCGAGGGCGGCCGCGGCCAGCGCCGCCAGCTGCGTGGTGCGCGCGGCCCAGGCGGTGCGGCGGCGGCGGAACGGCTCGGGCAGGCGCAGCAGCGCGGCCGCCGCCAGCAGCAGCGGGTGCGCCGCGGGCACCGGGCCGGGCGGGCGGCCGCGCGCCGCGCAGGCGGCGATCCAGGTGGCGGCGTCCCACCCGGCGGGGCCGCGGGCGGCGCGGTCGAGGTCGAGCACGACCAGCTCGCCGCCGGGGCTGCGCAGCAGCTGGTCCGGGGAGAAGTCGCCGTGGCACAGCACCTGCGGCCGCAGCGCAGCGCGGTACCGGGTCACCGCCGCGCCCCAGCGCCGGCGGCAGCGCTGCACGTCGGCGCGCGCCGCCGGCGGCAGGATCCCCGGGTGCTGCAGCACCGCGCGCACGGCCGCGTCCAGCGCTGCGGCGTCCAGGGCGGGCAGCGCCCGGCCGTCGTGGCCACCCCACCGCTGCAGCAGCGCGGCCACCGCCGGGTCGCCAGCGTCCACGGGTTCCCCGGCGAGGAGTTGCTGCACCGCGGTGAAACCGTTCCGCACCGCGGTGGGCGGGGTGCAGGTACCGGTGGCGCGGAACAGCTGCGCGGCCGTGGCGGCGTGCTCGGCGACGCCGGCGACGGCGTGCACCTTCACCAGCTCGTCGCCGCTGCGCAGGACGGCACGGCGGGCCGGGTTGTGCGCCAGGGTGCGCGCCCCGTAGGTCGCCAGGTGCCGCAACCCCGGCAGGTCGCGGTCGGCGACGGCGGGCACGAGCGCGGCGTGCAGCGCGCCGTCGAAGGCGGTGGGGCCGGCGCCGCGGGCGCGGTCGGCGTCCTTGCGCGCCTTGCCACCGTCCCCGGGCGCCCGCTGCGGGGTGGGTGCGTACCCGGTCAGCAGCCACCAGGGGCCGCCGTCGCCGGGGTCGACGGCGGCGCGCACCGAAGTGCCGGGCTTGTGGCGCAGCCGGTCCACCCGCGCCGTGGTGGGCAGGTGGACGGCGTGCGCCGCGGCCCAGGAGCGCAGCAGGGCATCGTCGAGGGCCAGGGCCAGGGCGGGCAGGTGCGGGTCGGCGGCCAGGAGGCCGCGCTCGAGCTCGGCCTCCGGCCCGACCCCCTGCGCCCCGGTGGTCTGCGGCCCGGTCACCGGGCCACCGCCGGGGGTGGCTGGAGCGGTTGCTGCGGTGATGGGTCCGCGGTTCCAGTGCGCTCGGTGAAGCGGCCCTCGTGCAGCTCGACGATGCGGTCGCACCAGCCGAGCAGGGAGGCGTCGTGGGTGACCAGGAGCGTCGTGCGGCCGGCGCTGAGCCGTTCCAGCGCGGCCAGCACGGTGCGGGCCGATTCGCCGTCCAGGCCGGTGGTGGGTTCGTCCAGCAGCACCAGGCCGGGATCGCGCAGCAGCGCGCGGGCGATGGCCAGCCGCTGGCGCTGCCCGCCGGAGAGGGAGCCGCCGCGCTCGGTGACGGGGGTGTCGTAGCCCTGCGGCAGCGCGAGGACGAACTCCTCCGCCCCCACCGCGCGCACCGCGGCCTCCACGTCCGCATCACCGGCGCCGGGCCGGCCCAGCCGCACGTTCTCGCGCACCGTGTCGGCGAACAGGACGGGTTCCTGCAGCACGACGGCGGTGCTGCGCCGCACGTCGGCGCGGCGCAGCCGGCGCGCGTCGTGCCCGTCCAGCAGCAGCCGCCCGGCGACGGGGTCGACCAGGCGCAGCAGCAGCTGCAGCGTCGTGCTCTTGCCCGAGCCGCTGGCGCCCACCAGGGCGACGCGCTCGCCGGGACGCACGTCCAGGTGCGCCTCGTGCAGGACCGGGCAGCCGGGGCGCCGCTCCACCGTGACCCCTTCCAGCCGCACGTATCCGTGCAGGCGGTGCAGGCGACGCGCGCCGCTGTCCTCGGCCAGCGGGACGGCCTGCTCGAGGGTGTCGGCGACGCGCTCGCCGGAGGCGGCGGCGCGGGCGATGCGGCCGGTGTGCTTGGCCAGGTCGCGCACGGGTTTGAACGCCGCCTTGAGGTAGGTGAGGAAGACGACGAGGTCGCCGACCCCGAGCGCGCCGCCGAGGACGCGGTGGGCGCCGACGACGAGCACGAGCGCGGTGGCGGCACCGACGAGGACGTCGACGCGGCGTTCCAGCCCGGCAGCCAGCCGCCGGGCGAGCACACCTTCGCGCGAGGTGCCGTCGTCGGCGGCCGCGAAGGCGCGCGTGCGCTCGCCGTGCAGGTCGTAGGCCTGCAGGAAGCCGATGCCGGCGAAGGTCTCGGAGGCGTCGGCGGCCAGGGCGCCCTCGCGGGTGCGCTGCTCGCGCGAGGCGCCGGTGATGCGCTCGCTGCTGCGCCGACCGGTCAGCAGCAGCAGCGGCACGACCGCCAGCACCGCCAGCGCCAGCAGCGGGTCCAGCACGAGCATGACGCTCGCCATCGCGGTGAACGTCAGGACGCTGCCCAGCAGCGGCAGGCCCGCGGTGATGGCCGCCTCCTGCACGCGACCCACGTCGCCGACGACGCGGGTGACGAGGTCACCGGTGCGGGTCGCGGCGTGGAAGGCGGGGGCGGCGTGCAGCAGGCGCTCGTTGACGGCGGCGCGCAGCCGGGTGGTGGTGCGCGCCCCGACCGAGGCGAACGCCACGGTGCTCAGGTAGGCGGCGGCGGCGCGCCCGATCGCGATGAGCACCAGCGCCACCCCGGCCAGCACGATCCAGCGCACCGCGTCCGGAGCGGGCCGCCCGCCGGCGGCGGCGGGCACCACGGTGTCGAGGACGAACTTCAGCGGCCACGGCTCGGCCAGGCGGAAGGCCACCTCCGCGAGCAGGGCCAGCAGGCCCCCGCCGGCGAGGGTGCGCGAGCCGCGGGTGTGCGGGGCGACGAGGGCGGCGGTGCGGCGCAGCGCGGAACGCTCGCGCCTGCCGCGCGCCTCCCGCGCTCCTCGGGAACCGCGGACCCTCCGGAACCCGTGGACCCTCTGGAGTTCCCGGGAACCGCGAGACCCGCGCAGTTCCCGGCGCCGGTCGGCGCTCACGCACTCCTCCGCTCGGCGGGGGCTGCCGGCAGCGACAGCTCCACCGTGCGGCGCCAGCTGCGGCGCTGCTCCACGGCGGCGCGACCGGCAGCACCCAGGCGCGTGCGCAGGGCCGCGTCGGTGCGCAGCCGCTGCAGCGCGCCGGTGAGGGCGTCCACGTCACCGGGCGCGGTCAGCAGCAGCTCCTGCCCGTCGCCGTAGCAGTCGGGCAGGTCGCCCACGGCGGCGGCCACCGTCGGCAGGGCGCACGCGAGGTACTCGGCGACCTTCAGCGGGGAGAAGTACGCCGCTCCCGCGGGGTAGGGCGCGACGGCCGCATCGGCACCGGCCAGCGCCGCCGGTACGGCGGCGGGTTCCAGCGCGCCAGGCGCCTCGACCGCGACGTCCAGCTCCGCGGCGCGCCGCAGAACGGCACCGCGCTGCGGGCCGTCGCCGATGAGCAGCAACCGCACCGGCCGACCCGGCAGCGCGGCCAGGCGGCCGGCGGCCTCCACCAGCAGGTCCACCCCGTGCCAGGGACGGAACGCGCCCACGAAGGCGAGGGTGAAGGTTCCGCCGCGGCCGCCGCCGGCGCTGTCGTCCGCGCTGTCGGGCAGCGGTTCGCCGGGGAGCCGTTCGTCGGGGAGCGGCTCGCCGGGCAGCGGCCGCGCGGCCGGCCGGAAGCGGTGCACGTCCACGCCGTTGGGCACGACCGCGACGTCGACCTCCACATCGACCTCCACATCGACATCGACGTCGAGTTCTGCGCCCGCCCGCTCCGCACCCGGCTGCCGCAGCACGTGGTGGACCCACTGCGCGACGGGGGAGCTGACGGCCACCACGCGGGTGGCGGCGCGCAGCGCGCGGCGGGTGGAGGCATCGGCACCGGCGGCGTCGTGCAGGGTGCGGTGGCGCGCCTGCTCCAGCGGCAGGGGCGCGTTGACCTCCAGCACGGAGGGCACGCCCAGCGCCCGGGCGCTCTCTTGCACCGCGTGGGCGAACAGGGCGTACCGCTCGTAGACCAGGGCGCGCGCGGCGCCGCGCAGCAGGGCGCTCACCAGGTGCCCGGCGCGCTCGTCGAGGGCGCGCTGGTCCTGCTCGCGCTCGGCGCCGGTGCGCCCGGCCGGCAGCGGCAGGTGGTGCACGTGCACCTGCTCCAACCCCGCGGGCGGCGGCCCGCCGGTGCGGGTGGTGAGCAGGTGCACCTGCGCGCCGGTGGCGGCCAGGACGCGCAGCACCTCCTGCACGTGCACCGAGCAGCCCTTGCCGCCGAAGGCCGGCACCCCCGGGTCCAGGCAGGCGTACACGACGCGGCTGCCGGGTCCCAGCTCGTCCAGGGCGCTCACCGGGCCACCCGCCCCGCGGACCGGACCGGAACCGGATCCGGATCCAGAACCGGGTCTGGAGCCGGGGCCGGTACTGCCACTCCGAGGGTCGCCGCGCGCAGCAGCCCCGCCTGCACGCGCGCATCGAAGCGTTCCTCGACGCGGGCGCGGGCGGCGCGGGCGCACCGGGTGGCGAGCGCCGGCGCGTCCAGGACGGTGCGCAGCGCGGCGGCCAGCGCGAGCGGTTCCCCCGGTGGGACGAGCAGACCGCTGACACCGTCCTCGACGGCCTCCGGGATCCCGGTGACGGTGGTGGCCACCACGGGCGTGCCCAGTGCCATGGCCTCCAGCACGACGGTGGGCAGCCCGTCGCGGTCGCCGTCGGCGGCCACGACGCACGGCGCGGCGAACACCGCCGCGGAGCGCACCAGCTCGTGCACCTCGTGCTGGGGCAGCGGTCCCAGGAACTCCACCACGTCGTGCAGGCCGGCGGCGCGGGCCTGCGCGCGCAACTCCCGCTCGCAGGCGCCGGAGCCGGCCAGTCGCAGGCGCACCGGGTCCCCGGCGGCGTGCAGCAGCGCGATCGCGTCGAGCAGGTCGGCGAAGCCCTTCTTGGGCACCAGGCGCCCGACGGCCGCGACGGTGCGCGGGCGGCCGGTGGGCGCGGTGAAGGGGAAGTCGGCCAGGTCCAGGCCGTTGTGCACGAGCACCGCGCGGGCGCCGGGGTGGTGGCGCGCCAGCCAGCGCAGGTTGTGCCCGCTGACGGTGACGACGGTGTCGGCCTCGGCCAGGACGTCGGGCAGCGCCTCGCCGCCGGAGACGTACAGGTCCTTGGCGTGGGCGGTCAGCGAGTACGGGATGCCCAGCAGCGCCGCGGCGTGCCGGGCGGTGCGCGCGGGCAGGGTGGCGAAGTGGGCGTGCAGGTGGGTGATGCCCTCGCGCTGCGCCCACAGCGCCAGCAGCACGCCCTGCGCGGCGACCTCCACGTCGTCGGCGAGCAGGCGCGGCAGCGCGCCCGCGAAGCCGGGCAGGCCGGCGGCCTCGCGCAGCGCCTGCCACAGGCTCGCGCTGGAGCGCCCGGCGCCCTCGCCGATCCAGGTGACCGGCGCCTGCACGCGGGCCAGCAGGGCGTGGAAGCGCGTGTCGCCGGTGGGCCGCAGCGCGGCGATGGCGATGTCCTCCCCCGCGGCCTCGCGCGCCAGCACCTCGCGCACGACGAACGTCTCGGAGAACCTCGGGTAGACCTTCACGACGTACCCGATCCGCTGCGCGCTGCGCGGCTCCCGACCCACGCCCTCAGCACGGTCCTCAGCACGGTCCTCAGCAAGCACGGGCCACACCCTCCTGCGGCACCGGTGCACACGCGCCCGGCGCCCCGACCCGCTCGCGCGGCGTCAGCGGTGACACCGGCGCCAGCGGTGGCACTGCCGGTGGCGTCGCGGGTGCGCCCGCACCGACCGCACGCGCGGCGGGGAGGTGGCCCAGCAGGTGCGTCGCGCGGCGACGGGCGGCGCTCAGGCCGTCGAGGGCGAGGTCGCCGCGGAGCACGGGTGCGCGGCGCAAAGCGCCGCGCACCCACGCGGCGATCTGCTGCGGGTCCGGGTCGGTGGCGACGTCGAGCATCCCGGCGGACGCCAGCGCCCGGGCGCGCACCTCCTGCTCGCGGCGCGGGCGCGTGCGCGGCACCACCAGCGCCGGCGTGGTGGTGGCCAGCACCTCGGCCACGGAGTTGTAGCCGCCCATGCACACGACCGCGTCGGCCGCGGCCGCCCACTCCCCGACCGCGTCGGTGAAGGGCACCACGTGCACCCCCTCCTGGTGCGCGGCAGCCTCCAGCTCGGCGCGCAGGGGGGTGGGCGCGTAGGGACCGGGCAGCAGCACCAGCTCCACACCCGCCGGCAGCGGGGCGGCCAGCAGCGCCCGGGTCAGCTGCGCGCCGTCGCCGCCACCGCCCACGGAGGCCAGGACGGTGCGGGCGCCCGGGTCGTGCTTGGGCAGCGGTTCTGCCCCGCCCGCGGGCCGGTCGGCGGCCAGGTAGCCGAGGAAGCGGGTCGCGGCGCGCTCGGCGGGCGTCATCCGCAGGTCCTCGCGCAGGTCGTGCACCGAGGGGTCGCCGTAGACCCAGACCTCGTCGTAGGAGCGCGCCAGGGCCGCTGCCGCACCGTCGCGGCGCCACTCGGCCAGCGCCGCGGCCGGTTCGTCGAGCACGTCGCGCAGCCCCAGCACGGTGCGGGTGCGGCCGGTGGCGCGCAGCGAGCTGAGGGCCTCGAGCATCTCCCCGCGGAAGCCCCCGGGCACCTTGTCGACGACGAGCAGGTCCGGGCGCCAGGCGCGCAGCGCGGCGGCGGCCGTGGCCGAGCGCACCGCGACGACGTCCTCCAGCGGCACGTCGAGGGTGGCGGCGGCGTAGCGGCCGTCGGAGTCCTTGCGCACGGCGGGCAGCACCAGCAGCTCCACCCCGGGCGGGCGCGGGAAGCGCTGCGCCTGGGGCGAGCCGGTGATGACCAGCACCTCCGGCCGCAGCGGCGAGCCGCGCAGCGCAGCGGCCAGGGCCAGGTTGCGCCGCAGGTGCCCCAACCCGCACGTGTCGTGCCCGTAGAGGGCCACGCGGGGCCGTGGCAGCCCGCCGGCCGCTCCCCCCGTCGCGCGCTCGGTCGCGGGTGCCGGCCCGGGTGCTCCTGGTGCTGCTCCTGGTGCTGCCAGTGCTCGTGTCCTGCTCACGGTGCCCTTCCCTCCTCGTCGCCGCGCCCACCGCCCGGCGGTCCCGCGGTGCCTGCTGAGCGACGACTGTGCCGACGGGCCATGAGCGGGCGGTGACATGCCGGTGAGAGGCCTCTCATCGGCGTGTCACCGGCGTGTCAGTCGGCCGGCTGGGTCCGCGAACGCGGATGAGAGGTTCCTCACGCGCCCCTCACCCCCGCTTCACCCGCGCTCGGCACGGTGGCGCCCATGCGCACTCCAGTGGTCGTGGCAGCCCTCGCGGTGAGCGCCGCGGGCGTCGCCGCGCTGGGCCTGTCGATGGCCGCCGCGGGACCGCCGGGCACGCAGCTCGGCGGCGCCGTCGTCATGGCCTCCTCCGCTCCCGCCGACAGTGCCGCAGCCGGCGGCCCGGCGGGCTCGACGGTGCCGTCCGCCCCCGCGCCGGCACCCGGCTCCGGCCCCGCACCCGCCCCCGTACCGCCGCCGGGCGTGGATCCGGGCACCGCGCCGACAGGATCGCCGGCACCGAGCACCGCCGCTCCCCCCGCACCTGCAGCTCCCCCGGCACCTGCAGCTCCCCCGGCACCGGCGGCGCCCTCCCCGCGCCCCCCCGACCCGCCCACCGGCGGCGGCGTGGTGCCGGTGCCACCGGCGGGGCCCGTCGTCGTCGGGGACGACGACGACGGTGACGGCGTTGACGAGGACAGGGACGACGGCGCAGACGACGGCGAGGACGTGGATGACGACGGGGACGGCAGCGCCGGCGGGGACGACGACGGCGACGACGGGTGAGCGGCCGGCCGCGGCGCGGCTGCTGCGGCTGCGGCTGCTGCTGCGGCCCGTGCGCGCCAAGGTCGTGCTGGCCGTGGTCGGTGCGACCGCCCTGGGGCTGGGGCTGACGGGAGCGGTCTCCTACGTCGTGCAGGTCGATGCCACCGAGGCACGGGTGGACGCCTCGATGCGCCAGGAGGTGACGGAGCTGCGGGAGCTGGCGGCCCGGGGCTTCAACGGGCAGCAGTTCGCCTCGGTGGACGCACTGCTGGCGGCGAGCATCCGCAACGACGTCGCCGACGCCCACGAGTCGGCCGTCGGCATCGTCGTGGGCGGCAACACCTACGTCGCGGCCCGCACCCCGCCGTTCGCGCTGCAGGAGAACGAGCGCGTGCAGCAGCTCGTGCGCAGCACCACCCCGGACAGCCCCCTGGTGCGCGAGGAGGTGCACACCCGGGCCGGGCCCACGCGGATCATCGCGGTGCCGGTGTCCCTGCCGGGTGCCGCACCCGGCGAGCCGTCGCTGGGCCTGTACGTGGTCGGGCACGCCCTGGACCCGGAGTTCGCCGTGGTGCAGGAGAACGCCCGCACCTTCGCGGTGCTCAGCCTCGCCGCTCTGCTCGTGGTGGGCGCGGCGGGGTGGCTGACGATCGTGCGGCTGCTGCGCCCCCTGGAGGACCTGCACACCACGGCCGTCGGCGTCGGCGCCAGCGAGCTGTCGCACCGCGTGCCCGTGCACGGCGACGACGACGTGGCGGACGTGGCGCGCAGCTTCAACGCGATGCTGCAGCGCCTGGAGGCGTCCTTCGAGACCCAGCGCCGCTTCCTCGACGACGCCGGGCACGAGCTGCGCACGCCGCTGACGATCGTGCAGGGCCACCTGGAGCTGATGGACGAGCGCGATCCGCACGAGGTGGCGGAGACGCGTTCGCTGGTGCTCGACGAGCTGACGAGGATGACGCGGCTGGTGGACGACCTGACCCTGCTGGCCAAGGCGCGCCGGCCGGACTTCGTGCACCTGCAGCCGGTGGACGCCGGCCGGCTGCTGGACGACGCCTTCGACAAGGTCGTCCCGCTGGGTGAGCGCCGCTGGCGGGTGGACGCGCGCGCCGACGCGCAGGTCCTGGCCGACCCCCAGCGGGTGCAGCAGGCACTCATCCAGCTGGTCTCCAACGCGGTGAAGTTCTCCGCCGACGACGACGTGGTGGCCCTGGGCAGCGCCGTCCACCAGGGCGAGCTGCTGCTGTGGGTGCGCGACAGCGGCCCGGGCATCGACCCCGAGGACGTCGAGCGCATCTTCGAGCGCTTCGGCCGCGCGGCCGCCGGCCGCGGGGTGGAAGGGTCAGGTCTGGGGCTGTCCATCGTGACCGCGATCGCCGAGGCGCACGGCGGCCGCGTGGAGGTCGCCAGCCTGCCCGGGGCGGGCGCCACCTTCACCCTGGCCCTGCCCCTCCTCCCCGACGTCCTCCCCGACGTCCACGCCGACGCCGACGCCACCACGAGGGAACCCACCAGGAACCCCCTCGGAACCCCCGCCGACAACCCCGCCGACAACCCCGCGGGAGCGCGCGTCCCGGCCTGCGCCCCCACCACCGAACACGCCCGGGAGGGTCGTTGACCAGCATCCTGATCGCCGAGGACGAGACGCGCATCGCCGCTTTCGTGGAGAAGGGCCTGCGCGCCGGCGGGTACGCCACCACGATCGCCGCCGACGGGCGCTCCGCGCTGGAGCTGGCGAGCACTGGAGCCTTCGACCTGCTGCTGCTGGACGTCGGCCTGCCGCAGCTGGACGGCTTCTCGGTGCTGCGGCGCCTGCGCCAGGGCAGGCACTCGCTGCCCATCATCATGCTGACCGCCCGCGACGATGTCGGCGACACCGTCGCCGGGCTGGAGGGCGGCGCCGACGACTACGTCACCAAGCCGTTCCGCTTCGAGGAACTGCTGGCCAGAGTGCGGCTGCGGCTGCGCACCGGTGAGGAACGCGTCGGCGAGGTGACGGTGCTGGCCGCGGCCGACCTGCAGCTGGACCTGCTGACGCGGACCGCGGCCGTGGCGGGGCGGTCGGTGAACCTGTCCAGCCGGGAGTTCTCCCTCGCCGAGGCGTTCCTGCGCCACCCCGGCCAGGTCCTCTCGCGCGAGCAGCTGCTGAACTCGGTGTGGGGCTACGACTTCGACCCCGGCTCCAACGTCGTCGACGTCTACGTGCGCTACCTGCGCAAGAAGCTCGGTGCGGAGCACTTCGAGACGGTGCGCGGCATGGGGTACCGCCTGCGCACCACCTGAGGCGGGTGCTGCTGCGGCAGGAGGGTCGGCGTCATCGCGGCCAGCGGGCCAGGTGGGCCTCCAGAGCGGCGAGCAGTTCTCGCTCGCTGGGCTCCCGCGGGTCCTGCACGGAGGTGATGCGCACCCGCTGCCCGTCGCGCCCGTACGGCGGCTGCGGCACCGCCAGGTGCAGGCGCTCCGGGTCGAGGGCGGCCACCGGCACACCCCACCCCTGTCGCGACATCGCGCGTCTCCAGCGCCAGGACCTGGGCCGGTGGAGCCACCGGCATCCGAACCCGGAGCACCTCGCGGACATCCCTGCCCGAGGCAGGACCTCCCCGGCGTCTCGACACCCCGCCAGCGAGCGGCCGGAGAGCGCGAGGGGGGCGACCGCGACCGTCGGCCGCGGCTGTGCTGCTCCGGCGGCGAGGGCATGCAGGAGGTGGAGCACGATCCGGCGCCACGCCACGCCACGCCACGCCACGCCACGCCACGCCACGCCACGCCACGCCACGCCGCGGTACGCCGAAGCGGGGGGGTGCCTCATCGCGGCGTCGGCCCGTCGGCGATCAGCGGGAAGTCGAGCACGAGGTCCGCCCATCGCCTCGCAGGCCGAGCGAGGACTGGCGGCGAGCCAGGAGGCGGCCAGCACGAACTCGGCGCGCCGGGCGCAGAGGGGGCGCATCGATGGCACCCGTCCGACCGAGATCGAGGAGGAGATCGCGCTCGAGGGAACGGTCCGGGGCACCCCGCGCGATGGGCAGGTCGCTTTCAAGCATTGCATCGGTTGCGCCGATGCACTCCCCGTGTTGACTCGACTGCGCGATCTGAACGTCGCCTCCAAGCTCTTCGCCGGTTTCGGCGTGGTCTGCTTCCTGCTGGCCGCCGTCGTCGGCCTCGGCATCAACCGCCTCGGCTCCTCCCAGGCCAACCTGGATCTGATGTCCGCGTCCGGCGTCGCCTCGGTGCAGACCATCGGCCAGGTCAAAGCCGCCTTCCTGCAGTTGCGCCTGGACATCAGCAACGCCGCTCTGCCCGGCAGCTCCGAGGAGACCGCCAAGCAACTGCAGACCCTGACCTCCGACGACCGCGTCTACGACGAGGCCTGGAAGGCCTACCTGGCCACCTCGCCCTCGGCCTCCGCCGCCGAGCGGGGTGAGGTCGAGGACCTGCTGCAGCAGTACCGCAGCGCCCGTGAAGGCCTCATCAGCGCCGCGACGAACAAGGACATCGACGCCTACGTCACCACCCGCAACACTCAGACTTCACCTCTGGCCAAGGAGCTGAACGCACAGCTTGACGCCATCAGCGAGACCGAGGCGCAGGCCGCCGCGGACCTGGCCGCCGAGGGCAGCAGCAGCTACCACGCCGCCGTCACCCTCTTGCTGGTCATCGGTGCGATCACACTGATCGTCGCCGTGATCGTCGCCACAGTCGTGGCCCGTGGCATCGCCCGCCCCCTGGCCAGGACTCTGCACGTGGTCCAGGGCCTGGCCGAGGGCCGCCTGGACCAGCGGGTGGGCATCACCACCGGCGACGAGGTCGGCCAACTGGCCGGTGCGGTGGATGCCACCATGGAGCGCCTGGCGGCCACCATGCGCCGCATCGCCGGGAACGCCGGCACCCTGGCCTCCTCCTCCGAGGAGCTGACCACCGTGGCCACCCAGCTCTCCAGTGGCGCCGAGGAAGCAGCCACCCAGGCGCAGGTGGTCTCGGCGGCCACCGAGGAGATCAGCGCCAACATCGCCACCGTGGCCGCCGCCGGGGACCAGATGTCCTCGGCGATCGCTGAGATCGCCTCCTCCACCGCCCAGGCCTCCTCCACCGCCGCCAACGCGGTGGCGGCCGCCTCCGCGGCCGGGCACACCCTGGAGCGGTTGAGCGCCTCCTCCCGGGAGATCGGTGAGGTGGTCAAGCTGATCACCTCCATCGCCGAGCAGACCAACCTGCTGGCCTTGAACGCCACCATCGAAGCCGCCCGCGCGGGGGAGATGGGCAAGGGCTTCGCGGTGGTGGCCGGGGAGGTCAAGGAGCTGGCGCAGCAGACCGCGCGGGCCACTGAGGAGATCGTGGCCAAGGTGGGCTCCACCCAGGCCGATGCGGCGGCGGCGGCGGGGGCGATCAGTGAGATCACCGAGGTGATCGCGCGCATCGACGCCTTGCAGTCCACGATCGCGGCGGCGGTGGAGCAGCAGAGCGCGACCACCAGCGAGATGGTGCGCAACGTCACCGAGGTCTCCACCGGTAGCCAGGAGATCGCGAGCAACATCTCCGGGATCGCCGCTTCGGCCGATCAGACCACGGCGGGGGCCACGCACACCGCGTCCACGGCGGGTGAGGTCTCGCGCACGGCGGCGGAGTTGAAGGAGCTGGTGGGCACCTTCACCCTGCCCCGCACCTGAGAGCGCCCCGCTGACCCGTCCCACCCCGCTGACTACCACGATCGGTGCTCCTGCCCTGATCGGTGCCCCTCCCCCGGCCGGGAGGGGCACCGATCAGGCGGGGCGGCTGGAGGCGATCCCCATCTCCGAGAACGCTGCAGACGACGCTGCGGACACGCGCAGCACCGGTGGCCCTCCCCCACCGCACGCCCCGACCGGGACGAGCACGCGCGTCGACGTGAGCGGCCGGTGGGTGTGGCGGGGCAGCGGCGGGCGCGGTGCCCACCTGGTCCGCGAGCGCTCGGCGGGCAGCTGCAACCCGTGGGCCCTGTGCGGGCGGCGGGTGCGCAACCCCCGCCTGGCTTGGCGCAGCATCTGCCCGGACTGCCGCCGCATCGCCGCCGTCACGGGCACCCCTGGGCAGCCCACGACGCAGCTCACGACGGGCGCGCACACCGCGGGAATCGACGCCGAGCCGACTCCCGCACCCACCAGGACACCGAGGTCCACCCCGGTCGACCTCTCCACCAGCTCGCGCTGATCACCCGCCGTGGTGTGAGCCGGTGGGCGGAGACGACGCCACGGGCAGGCCGGCGTCCGTCGAGCGCGTCAGCGACGCACTGTCGAGGCCTGAGCGGGGCGTGCCTCGCGAGCGGACCACGGCGCACCTGCCCGGCGCGCGCTCAAGTCGAGCACCCGAACGGCCGAAGGAGCAGTGTCCCCACCCGCCTCCTGGGCGGCGCCACCACGGCCTTGGAGCTCCTGCGCATGTTCGACTTCCTGCGTGACTTGAAAGTGGGCCGCAAGCTCGCCGCCGGGTTCAGCGTCCTGTGCCTGCTCGTGGTGACCGTGGCCGGGATCGGCCTGTACGAACTGCAACAGACCCAGCAGCGCCTGGAGAGGATGAGCGTCGAGGACGTGGAGGCGCAGCAGCAGCTGGGCTTCGTGCGCAGCAGCTTCAACCGCACCTACCGCAACCTCTACGGCTTGCTGATCATGCCGTCCGCAGACGCCCGCCAGAGCTACGAGGACGACCGTGCGACCACGGCCGAGGCGTGGGAGGCCTACCTGGCCAGCGATCCAGTGGTGCCCGCGGATCAGCTGCAGGTGGTCAGCGACGAGCTGGGCGCTGTCCTGGAGGGCATGGACGTGCTCGCCCCCATCGCCGCCGCCGGGGACCAGGCGACCCTGGTGCGCATGCGCAACGACGAGAGCCTGAGCGTGCAGCAGGGTGGACTCGTCAACGCCAACGTCAACGAAGCCTTCGACGCCGTCCAGGACAGCGCCACCGCGCACGCGAAGGACGCCGCAGCCCAGAGCCGGACCGCTTACGCCAGCGCCCGCACCCTGCTGGCCGTCATCGCGGGGCTCTCGATCGCCGCGGCCGTCGCCTTGACCACCGCGCTGTCGCGCTCGGTGGCCGGTCCGCTGGCCCGCACGCGCGCGGTGGCCGAGGGACTGGCTGCCGGGCGCTTGGACCTGCGCGTGCAGGCGACCTCCCGCGACGAGGTCGGGCTGACGGCGCAGGCGCTGAACACCGCGCTGGACAACCTCTCCTCCACGGTGCGTTCCATCCACGCTCAAGCACACAGCCTGGACGGGGCCTCCCGCGAGCTCGTCTCCGTCTCCGAGGAGCTGACGACCACCTCCACGGAATCCGTCTCGCAGTCGCAGGTGGTCTCCGCAGCCACCGAGGAGATCAGCGCCAACATCGGCACCGTGGCCGCCGCCGGCGACCAGATGTCCAGCGCGATCCGCGAGATCGCCTCCTCCACCAGCGAGGCATCCTCCGTCGCCAGTGCCGCTGTCACCAGCGCAGACGAGGCCTCAGCCATCCTGGAGCGGCTGTCGTCCTCCTCCCGCGAGATCGGCGAGGTGGTCAAGCTGATCACCTCCATCGCCGAGCAGACCAACCTGCTGGCCTTGAACGCCACCATCGAAGCCGCCCGCGCCGGGGAGATGGGCAAGGGCTTCGCGGTGGTGGCCGGGGAGGTCAAGGAGCTGGCGCAGCAGACCGCGCGGGCCACCGAGGAGATCGTCGGGCGCGTCAACGCCACCCAGACCGACGCGGCGGCAGCGGCCAGCGCCATCGGTGGCATCTCCGAGGTGATCGCGCGGATCGACGGCTTGCAGTCCACGATCGCGGCGGCGGTGGAGGAGCAGTCGGCGACCACCTCTGAGATGGTGCGCAACGTCACCGAGGTCTCCACCGGCAGCCAGGAGATCGCGGCGAACATGTCGAGCATCGCCTCTTCAGCGGCCCGCACGTCCGCCGCGGCGGACCGAACCAGCCAGACGGCTGACCACGTCTCCGGCGCGGCTGCGGACCTGCAGCGCTCGGTCGCCGGTTTCCGCCTCTGACGAGACCGGCTGCGCGCAGCACTGCTCCCAGGTCGGCGACCTGGACGGCTCGACGGAAGACGCCGACGCCCGGCCCGGCCCGGCTCCCACCTGCCTGCGACTGGGCCGCGCCCGGGCGCGGGCAGGTGGGTATCCCCGCCCGGGCGCGGCGCCGTCGCGATCAGGCCGGCGTGGCAGCTGCCGTGCGTTGGGCGGCTCGCTGGGCGGCCACGGACACGGCGATCTCGTAGGCGTGCTGCATGGCCCCGATGCTGGCCTTGCCCTCGCCGACGATGTCGAAGGCCGTGCCGTGAGCCGGCGTGCAGATCGGCACGGCCAGGCCACCGGCGATGGTGACGCCGCGATCGAAGCCGATGAGCTTCATGGCGATCTGCCCCTGGTCGTGGTACATCGTCACCACACCGTCGAACTCGTCGGTGCGGGCGCGCAGGAAGATCGTGTCCGAGGGGAAGGGCCCCTGGACGTCGATCCCCTCCTCGCGCAGTTGCTGCACGGCCGGGGAGATGATCTCGATCTCGTGACGGCCGAAGCGGCCGCCCTCACCCGCGTGCGGGTTGAGCGCGCACACCGCCAGCGAGGGAGAGGAGGTGCCCCGTTCACGCAGCAGGCGGTCCAGCAACCGCGCAGCGCCCAGGACGCGCTCGGAGGTGATGCCGGCGTCCACCTCGGCGATGGAGACGTGCGAGGTGACGCGGGAGGTCATCAGGCCCGGCAGGACGTTGATCTCGCAGGTGAAGCCGTCACCGACCGGGTCCGCGCCCAGGACCGACTCGAACCAGTGCAGCTCGTCGTTCTCCGTCATCCCGGCCAGGTGCATGGACGTCTTGTTCAAGGAGGCGAAGACGATGGCGTCCACCTCCCCCTCGCGCACCAGCTCCAGCGCGGTGCTCAGCGCGTCCAGCGACCAGCGGCCGCCCTCGGCGGTGGCCTGCCGGCGCACGAAACCGCCCGGCGGGCGCACTCCCCTGGTGGGGTGCAGGCGCGGCAGGCCGTCGCCGGCCTCGGTGGACAGCTGGATCGGCACCCCCGCGTCGCGGCCCGCTGCCTCGACCTCCTCGGCGTCGGAGACGAGCACGATCTGCGCCGCGGCGCTCGTCTCGGGCAGCGCCAGCAGCTTGGCGACGAGCTCGGGCCCCACGCCGGCGGGATCGCCGAAGGTGACGGCGATGCGGGGCCGCACGCGAGAGCCGGCCGCGGCCGGTCCGGTGGGTGCCGATCCGGTGGGTGCGGGGCCGGGCGCCTGGTGAGTGGTCACGTCGCTCACTTGTCCTCCTGGTGGGTGCTGCGGTGGGTGCTGTGGTCGGTGCCTCGGTCGAGGGGGCGGTCACTGCGGACGTCGATGTGGTGGTCGTGGTGCTCGTGGTGGAGGCCACGGACGGTGGACTGCTCCCCCGAGGTGGTGCGGGTGCTGCCGGCAGCACCGACGAGCGCGGGCTCGCGGGTGCCCGTGACGGGAGCGGTGGGACGCTGCGTGGCGCGGCGGATCACGACGGGCGCGAGCAGCAGCACCGCCGCCAGCACGAGGATGCCCAGCGCCGTGGGGCTGGCGGCCACCAGGCTGCTCACGCCGTCGTCGCCGGCGAGGGCGGAGGTCTGCACCAGGGCCTTCTCGAAGAGCGGGCCGACGACCAGGCCGAGCACGAGGGGAGCCATCGGCAGGTCCAGGCGCTTCATGGCGTACCCGATGAGCCCGAAGAACAGGACGATCCAGATGCTGAACATGCTGTTCTTGACCGAGTACGCACCCAGCAGGCTGGTGGCGATGATCAGCGGGTACATGAACGAGTAGCGGATGCGCAGCAGCTGGGCGAAGACGGGGGCCAGCGGCAGGTTCAGCAGCAGCAGCATGAGGTTGCCGATGAAGAAGGAGACCAGCAGGCCCCACACCAGCGTCGGCTGGTTCTCGAACAGCAGCGGCCCGGGCTGGATGCCGTAGACCAAGAAGGCGCCCAGCAGTACGGCGGTGGTGGCCCCGCCGGGGACGCCGAGAGCGAGGGTGGGGATGAAGTTGGCGTTGGAGGCGGCGTTGGTGGCCGCATCGGGAGCCACGACACCTTCGATGGCGCCCTTGCCCAACTGCTTGCGGTTCTTGGAGAACTGCTTCTCCGCGCCGTAGGCCATGAAGGAGGCCAGGGTGGAGCCGGCGCCGGGTAGGCAGCCGAGGAGGAAGCCGATGACGGTACCGCGCAGGGTGGAGGGGGTGGCCCGGCGCAGGTCCTCCTTGGTCAGCAGCAGGTCGCGGAAGCGGGCGCGGATGGGAGTGGCGGTGCCCAGGTGCAGCTGGTTGAGCAGCTCACCGATCGCGAACAGGCCGATCATCACCTCCACGAACGGGACGCCGCCGTACAGGTCGATCGTGCCGTAGGCGTAGCGAGGGGTGCCGCTGCCGACGTCCACGCCGATGCAGGCGACGAGGATGCCGACCAGGCCCATGGAGATGCCGGTGAGCAGCGCCTTGCCGGAGAAGACCACGATCGTCGTCAGGCCGAGGATCATGATGGCCAGCATCTCGGTGGGCCCGAAGCCGAGCGCGATGTCGGCGAAGGTGGGCGCCAGCGCCATGAGCGCGACCAGTGAGATCGTCGCGGCGACGAAGGCACCGAGCGCGGAGATGGCCAGCGCGGGACCGGCGCGGCCCTTGCGGGCCATCTGGTAGCCGTCCAGGGTGCTGACCACGCTGGAGGCCTCGCCGGGGGTGGCGATGAGGATCGCGGTGGTCGTCGCCCCGAACTGGGCGCCGTGGTAGATGCCGGCGAGCATGATCAGCGCGGTCAGCGGAGAGAGGGTCAGCGTCACCGGGATGAGGATCGCCACACCCGTGGCGGAGCCCAGTCCGGGCAGGATGCCGATGACGGTGCCCAGCAGGACGCCCAGGAAGCACCAGAGCAGGTTCTCGGGGGTGACGGCGGCACTGAAGCCGAGAGCGAGGTTGTCGAGCATCACTGCCTCCACAGGGCCGGGTCGAGCAGCCCCATGGGCAGCGGGATGCTGAGCAGCGTCACGAACACCAGGTAGGAGACGGCGAGAGTTCCACCGGCCACGAGCAGGGAGCGCACGAGCGGTTGGCGCTCGACGACGGCGGCGAGGAAGAGGGTCATCAGGCCCAGGGCGAGCAGCAGCCCCAGGTAAGGCACCAGCAGAGCGGTGAGCAGGACGGTGGCGCACACCAGCAGCAGCTTGCGCCGTGCGTGCGGGACCTCCTCGACCTCCTCCACCGCGGCGAGGTCCTCAGCTGCGACCGCCTCAGCTGCGACTTCCTCAGCTGTGGCCTGCTCGGCGGCGACCCCGGCAGGAGTTGCCGCGCCGGCGGCGTCCGTGCCCTCGCCGTCCCCGGGCAACTGCTGCCCGGGGGCCGCTCGGCTGCCCCGCAGCTGCAGCACCAGGCGGGCCAGGGAGACCAGCGCGAGCAGGGCGGAGGCGGTCCTGGGCAGCACGCCAGGACCGATCGAGCCGTCTTCCAGCGTCCACGGGTAGGCGAAGGAGAGGGCGAAGAAGACGGCACCGAGGGCTGCGAGAACCGCGGTGGCCATGACCTGCGCCTTCGCGGGCCGCTCTCGCGGCGGGCGCCGGCTCGAGGTGGTGGAGGCGTCGATGGGGCGGGCGCCGCCGGTGTCGCGGTGGGTGGTGGGAACGCTCACTGGAAGACCTCCGCCATCTGCTGGTCGTAGTCGTCGAGGAAGGCCGTGAAGTCGTCGCCGGAGAGGTCGGCCGGCTCCAGCAGGTCCTCGGTGATGTAGTCGCGGTAGGTGTCGGAGTCCATGGCCGCCTCGATCTGGTCGATCCAGTACTCGCGCTGCACCGGCGCGATGCCGCCGGCGCCGAAGACGCCGCGCCACAAGACGACCTCGGCGTCGATGCCCTGCTCCTTGGCGGTGGGGACCGAGCCGAGGACGGGGTCGTCGAAGCGCTGCGGGGACAGGGTGCACAAGGGCTTCAGGTCACCGCTCTCGATGTACGGCTTGGCGGCGGCGGCGCTGGCGGGGGCCAGGGCGACCTGCCCACCCAGCAGGCCGGTGATGACCTCGCCGGTGGAGCCGTAGGGCACCACGTTCAAGACGGCGCCGTTGTCCTCCAGGCCGGCGACGGCCAGGGCGTCGGCGCCGGTGCGTCCGCTGGAGCCGGAGACCACCCGCTCCTGCTTGCTGGTCTCGATGACGTCGGTGCAGGTGGTGAACGGGGAGTCCACCGGGGCCACGAGCATGCGCGAGTCGCGGGCGAACATGACCAGCGGGGTGAAGTCGCGGTAGGTGAAGGGCACGTCGTAGACCTGCGGCAGGGTGTTCAAGGCCGTCTCGGCCACCAGCAGGGTGTTGCCGTTGCCCTCCTCGGCCAGGAAGGTGGACCAGCCCACCGCCCCCGAGCCGCCTTCCTTGTTCTCGACGTTGACGTCGAAGCCGAGCTCGCGCTCGTTGAGGGCTTGGGCGATGACGCGGGCCGAGCGGTCGCTGCCGCCGCCGGGGGCGAAGGCGACCACTGCAGGCACGGAGCCGCGGGGGGTCCAGTCGTCGGGGATGCGGGCTTCAGCGGTGGGCAGCCCGCAGGAGGTCAGGAGCGTGGCAGCGGCCGCCAGGGCCGTGCCCGCGAGGAGCCGTGACTTCATCGTCACCCCTTCCGCGGCGCAGCCGCGAAGACGTCGGTCGTCGTCGATTCCAGCGCGGGCATCCGGTGCCCGGCGTGACGCGATGACGGTAGAGGCCCGCTCCCTGATTGGTCAACCATTTGATCGTGGTGGTCGACCAATGCGTGGGCGGCTGCTACGGTCGTCTCCATGCAGCCCAGCGTCGGTGCCGACGTCGAAGCGGGTCCCGCCCAGCCCGTGGTCCCCGCGCAGCGCCCCGAGTCAGCGGTGGCGGACATCGCGCGCCGCCTCCTGGCGCACATCGCCGATGAAGGACTGGCCCCGGGGGGGCGCCTCCCCCCCGAGCGCCAGCTGGCCGCGGCCTTGGGGGTGGGACGCGCAGCGGTGCGCGAGGCGCTGGCGGCGCTGGACCTGCTGGGCCTGGTGCACAGCAGGCAGGGCTCGGGCACCTACCTGACCGGCCGCACCGCCGACCTGCTGCCCCAGGCCGTCGAGTGGGGCCTGGTGCTCGGCAAGCCCGAGACCCTGCACCTGGTCGAGGCACGGCACCACCTGGAGATCGCGCTGAGCGGCATCGCCGCCCGCAGACGCACCCCCGAGGCGCTGGTGCGCCTGCAGCAGCACCTGCAGCAGATGCACCGAACCGGTCAGGCCGGCGAGATCGACGCCTTCGTGCACGCCGACGTCGCCTTCCACCTGGAGGTGGCGGCCACCTCGGGCAGCACCGTGCTCGCCGGGATGCTGGACAGCGTGCGCTCGCTGCTGGGCGTGTGGATGTCGCGAGCCGTCCGCGCCGACTGCGGGCACGTCGAGGACACCCTCGCCGAGCACGCCGCCATCGTCGAGGCGATCGCCGCCGGAGCGGTCGAGGAAGCGGAGAACACGATGCGCGTGCACATGAGCAACGCGGAGAGCCGCCTGATGCGCACGCTCGGCCACGACGGGTGGAACCAGCAGCACAACGGCGCAGCCACCTAGCACGAGCGGGCCCCGCACCCGCAGCGGCGTGCTCCACGCCGCCGCAGACACCTCGGCGCCCGAGGTCAGCGCTCGCTCCTCCGGGACGACGCCCCACCCTGACGAGCCCATGGGCCGGGGCGCTCCTCCACCTCGGTCGACCACCAGGAGCGAGCACCGAAAACAACGTGTGGAACCGAACGTCGTCACCGGCCGTGGTGAACACGAGCCTCATCCCCGCACGAGCTCACCTCAGCCGACGGCAGGCGTCAGCGCTCCTCGCCCGCCATCCGCCCGGCGAGGAGGGAGCACACCACGATCTGCAGCGGGTGGTAGATGATGATCGGCACGATGACCAGCCCGATCAGCTGGGGCGGGAAGAGCACCGTGGCCATCGGGAGACCGGTCGCCAGCGACTTGGTCGAGCCGCAGAAGAGCGTTGCCACCCGGTCGGGCCGCGAGGCCCTCCACAGCGCAGGAACCCACCAGGCGGCGGCGGAGGTGATCGACAGCAGCAGCGCTGCAGCGGCGATGACGAGGGCGACCTGCCCCGGGCTCACCTGCTGCCACACTCCTTGGCGAACTCCCCGGCTGAAGGCGGAGTAGACGACGGCGACGATGACGCCACGGTCCATGAGCGTCAACAGGCGGCGGTAGCGCTCGAGCACACCGCGCACGAAGCGGCCGACGAGCAGTCCGAGCAGGAAGGGCACCAGCAACAGCAGCACGATGCGGCTGATCGGCTCAGGGCCCACCACCAGTTGCGACGAGCCCAGCAGCAGCGCCACCAGCAACGGCGTCAGCGCGATTCCCGCGAGGTTGGAGGCGGTCGCCCCCATGACGGCACCGGCGACGTTGCCGCGGGCGATCGCCGTGAACACCACGCAGGACTGGACGGTGGACGGCAGGACGGACAGGAACACCAGCCCCGCCAACAGCCCCTCCGCCAGGAACGCGCCACCGGCCGCGGCCAGCAACAGCCCCGACACGGGGAAGAGTCGGAACACCCACTCGCACCATCTCGGGCGGGGCAGACGGCGTGCGCAGCGACCGACCGGAGAGCACGACGTTCAGCGGTAACCCGTCGGCGGTCACCAGCAGGTGGTACTCGTCCCCCGCGCGCGGGGGCACCCCCGGCCCGGTTCTCCTCCGTCGGTGGGGTTCGGGCCCGTCAGCGCGCCCCTTCTCCGCTCGGGCACTGACGGAGTCGATGCGGGCCCGCGACCAGTCCAGCACTCCTTGCTGACCGAGGCGGTCCAACACGGCACCGTGCAACTGCTCCCGGACGCCGGCATCCTGCCACTGGCGCAGGCGCCGCCAACACGTCCAGCGCAGCCACCGCGAAAGCCACGGCACCGGCACCGGCCGCCGGGTCAGCAGGTCCAGCCGGCGTCCGGCGCGGGTCCGGCGCGGGTCCGGCGCGGGTCCGGCGCGGGTCCGGCGCGGGTCCGGACGGCACCGCAGCGCGCAGCCCACGTCCTCGCAGCAGCCGCCCACCGGGCAGGGCCAGCGCGCCTGGAACGTCCCGATCCCGCTGCCGGACGCACGATCCGCTCACCCCGGCGCTGCAGGCTCGACGCACCCGACGGGGGGCGGGCGCGACCTCCCGCGCACGGCGCCCCGCGGGCGCGTCCGGTCGTGCCGCGGCGTACGACGTCCCGGAGGAGGTCCTGGCCACCGGCCCACCAGGGCCGTCAGCGCACCACCTCCCGCGCCCGGTCGCTGACGAGGTCGACCGCCAGCGTCAGCAGCACCAGCACGAGCAGGGTCGTCGTCACCGCCGGCCAGGCGAAGGTCTGCAGGGCGGTGGCCAGCAGCGCGCCGAGTCCGCCGGCGCCGAGCAGCCCGACGAGGACCGTGTCGCGGACGGCGACCTCCCAGCGGTACAGGGCGTAGGCGAGCACCGGTCCCACCGCCCGGGGCGCCACCCCGTACAACCACGTGCCGACCGGGCCTGCACCGAGCGCGGTCAGCGCGTGCGCCGGGCGCGGGTCGAGCTCTTCGAGGGCCTCGGCGGTCAACCGGCCGAGCACCCCGAGGGTGTACAGGCCCAGCGCCAGCGCCCCGGCCAGGATCCCGGGCCGCAGCACGAACAGCAGCACCAGCGCCCAGACCGGCGGCGGCACGGCCCGCAGCAGCAGCAGGCCCAGCCGGACGAGGCCGCCGACGAGCCACCGCACCGGCCCGGGCCTGCCCGCGGGGTGCGCGGCGAGCCCGGACAGCAGCACGGCTCCGGCGGTGGCGAGGGCGACGGCGATGACGGACATCTGCACCGTGTCGACCGCGGCCGCGGCCAGCGAGCGCAGCAGGGGCCCGGACACCGCCGGCGGCCAGGCGTGCCCGAGCACGTGCGCGAGCTGCTCGCGGGTCCGGTCGGCGGCGAGCGTCGCCGGGGTCAGCGCCAGGTACCACCACGACCACGCGAGCAGGACCAGCGTGACCAGCCCCGTCCCCGTCAACGCGGGGTCGCGGCGCAGCCGGTCCCCGGCCGGCGCGGGCGGGTCGGCCAGGCGGCGGCGCACCGCGCGCCCGGCCACGACGGCGGCCACGCACACCGCGGTCAGGGCGTACACGCAGCTCCACACCTGCTCCCAGCGCAGCGAGCTGAACGACAGCGACAGCTGGTACCCCAGCCCGCCGGCGCCGATGAGCCCGAGCACCACCGCCGAGCGGACCGCGCACTCCAGCCGGTAGAAGGCGTAGGCGAGCAACCCGCCCGCGGCCGGTGGCAGCACCCCGTACAGGGTCGCGGTGCCCCGGCCGGCACCGGCGGCCAGCAGCGCCTGGTAGCCGCCCCTGGGCACCTCATCGATCAGGTCGGCGAACACCTTCGCGGTCACCGCGCCGTAGGGGATGCCGATGGCCAGCACCCCCACCCACGGGTCCAGGCCGAGGACGTTGACCAGCAGCAGGCCCCAGACCGCCTCGTGCAGACCGCGGGGGACGGCGACGGCGCCACGGACGAGCACCCACGCCGCTCCCGCCCAGCCTGTCCGCCGGCCCCACGTCGTGCGGGCCAGCGCCGCCGCGCCCAGCGCGCCGAGCAGCACCGCCAGCGCGGCCCCCGTCACGGCGTAGGCGATCGTCACCAGCGTGCTGCTCAGCAGCACGGCGCGGAAACCGGCGGACAGGTCGGGCGCGAGCGCGCCGGCCGCGAACCGGCCGAACTGCCGCGCGCCGGCCGGGTTCAGCACGTCCCCGGAGAAGAGCCCGGCCCCGGCCAGCGACCACGCGACGACGACGGCCGCGCCGAGCCCCCACGCCCACCGGGAACGGGACCGGGACAACCGCGGCGCGGTGCCGGCCGCGACGGCGCTCACGCGTCCACCCCGTAGAACTCCGCCAGGTCGGCGGGGGTGAGCGCCGTCGCGGGAGCGTCGAGGGCGAGACGGCCCTCGACCAGGCCGACCACGCGGCTGCAGTGGCGCAGGGCCAGCGCCGGGTCGTGCAGGCAGGCGATCAGGGTTCCGCCGCGTCCAGCCGTCGCTGCGGTGAGCAGCGCCAGTGCCCGCTCGGCCAGCGCCGGGTCGAGCGCCGACACGGGTTCGTCGGCCAGCACGAGGTCGGGGCGCTGCACCAGCACCCGGGCGAGCGCGACCCGCTGCTGCTGCCCACCGGAGAGCCGGTCGGTGCGCTCGTACAGCCGATCGGACAGGCCGACCTGCTGCAGGGCCGCGCTCACCTCGCTCACCCCCTGCGGCCTGAGCAGCGACCAGGCGGCCCGCCACGCCGGCCAGCCGGCGAGCCGGCCGGCGTTGACGTTGTGGACCACGCGCAGCGGTCCGACCAGTTCCAGGTGCTGGTGCACGATGCCGACCCGGGCGCGCAGCCGCCGCAGTCCACGGCCCGACAGGGTGCTCAGGTCGGTGCCGAGGACCTCGACCGATCCGGCGCTGGGCGTGAGCGCACCGCTGAGCAGGCGCAGCAGCGTCGACTTGCCCGCCCCGGACGGACCCACCACGGCGACCCGTTCACCGGCCTCGACCGCGAGGTCGAGACCGGTGAGGGCCCGGGTGCCGCCGTAGCGCACCTCGACACCGGACAGCCGCAGGGCGGCGCTCAGGTGATCAGCCCCAGCTGTTCGCCGATCTGCTCGATCTGGTCGTAGTTGGACTCCTGCGTGGCGATGAACCGCTGCGCGCCGAACAGCTCCAGCACCGCCGCGTCGTCGGGGTCCTCGATCGAGAGCCCGAGGAAGTAGTCGCTCAACCGCTGGGGCAGCTCCTCGCCCAGCCGGTCGAGGGCCTGCCGGCCGAGCACCCAGTGGTAGTCGTGGTAAGCCGGGGTGCGCGCGTACAGGCGCACGGCGGGGTCGACCTCGCCGGCGGCGCTGCGGGAGTTCCACACCTGCTCGTTGAGCACCCCGGCTTCGTAGCTGCCGGAGGCGACCAGCTGCAGCGTCGCGTCGTGCGAGCCGCTGTAGCCCGGGCCACCGGGGAAACCTCGCGGGTCGATCCCCTGCCGGGACAGGAAGTACGCCGGCATGAGCGCCCCCGAGGTGGAGGTCTGGCTGCCGTAGGTGAAGCGCAGGCCGGCCAGCGGTGCGAGGTCCTCGGAGGGCGTGAGGCCGGTGGCGGTGTTCACCACGAAGACGGAGTGGAAGTCCTCGTCGATGTCGCGCTGGGCGATCACCCGGGCGCCGGGGCTCTGCGCACGGGCCTGCACGCCGGTGAGTCCACCGAACCAGACCAGGTCCAGGTCACCGGTGCGGAACAGGGAGACCGCGGCGCCGTAGTCGGTGACCGGGCGGTACGCGACCTGCAGACCGGTGGCCCGGGCCATCGAGTCGGCGAGGGTTGCGTACAGGCGCTGCAGGACCTCCGGGTCCTGGTCGGGGATGGCGCCGATGGTGAGCTGTCCACCGCCGCTCGAGCTGCTGCCCGTCGATCCGAGCCCGGCGGACGACACAGGCGTGGACACGGGGGACGTGCGCCGGCCGCAGGCGGCGAGCCCGGCGAGGACCGCCGACGTCGCGGCGGCGGAGAGGAAGCGGCGCCTGCTGGAGCGCCTCGGTGCTGCGGGGCCACCCGACCGGACGGCGCGACGGGGCCCCGTCACGTGCGGGGGTGGGGAACGGGAGCGGACACGGGAGCCTCCTGGTGGACGGGTCGGACGGTCGCCATCCTGTCGCACCCGCCGCGGGAGGGCTCCCGGTGCCGCGCTGCGGCGCTCGACGACGCCTGCACCGCACCCGCACGTCTCCTGCCCGCAGCCCTGTGCACCGCCGCACCCGCCGCAGGTCGTCGAGCGCAGCGGCCCGGTCGCCGAGCACCTGGCCGGTCGGCGCGCGCCGCAGCCAGCAGCGGTGCAGGACTCGACCACGACCACGACGAGGGGATCGCACGATGGAGCACACCCGTCTCGGCTCGACCGGCTTGACCGTCAGCCGCATCGTCCTCGGCTGCATGAGCTTCGGCGACGGCGACGAAGCGCAGACGTGGACCCTGGACAGCGAGGGCGCCGAACCGATCTTCCGCCGGGCCGTCGAGCTCGGCACCACCTCCTGGGACACCCCCGTGGAGGAGACGATGGAGGCGCTGCACGACGTCGTCAAGGCCGGCAAGGTCCGCTACCAGGGGGCCTCCAGCACGTGGGCCTGGCAGTTCGCCACGCTGCAGACCGCGGCAGACCTCGGCGGGTGGACCCGCTTCGTGTCGATGCAGAACCAGTACAGCCTGGCCCAGCGCGAGGAGGAACGCGAGATGTTCCCCCTGCTGGCCGACCAGGGCATCGGCTCCATCCCCTGGGGACCGCTGCAGGCGGGCAGGATGGCCCGCTCCTGGAGCCGGCAGGACACCGCCAGGGCCGGTGACGAGCCGCAGACCGACCCCGAGGGCAACCCCGTCCGCCTGGACAGCGACAGGAGCATCGTCGATGCCGTCGAGCGCATCGCCGCCGAGCGCGGGGTCACGATGGCGCAGGTCGCGCTGGCGTGGGTGCTGCGCAACCCCGTCGTCGACGCGCCCATCGTCGGGGCGACGAAGGTGCACCACGTCGAGGACGCCGTGGCCGCCCTCGACGTCGAGCTCGACGACGAGGAGGTCGCCGCGCTGGAGGAGCACCACGTGCCGCGCCAGCCGACGTTCTTCTGAGCGGAGGACCACTCAGCGGACTCCGCTCAGCTGCTCGGCCGGGGCTGCCCCGCCTTCGGGGCTGCGGCGGTGACGCACGTGCAGGACCACGGCCGCCAGCAGCAGCACCGCCGAGGTGAACCAGGCACCGATCGGGGCGCTGGAACTCGTGCCCGTGGCGATCACGAAACCCGCTGCGACGAGGACGACGGCCAGCGCGGCGAAGGACCGGTCGCCGTACAGGTGGACGAAGGGCAGGTAGTGAGCCCCGACGACGAGCATGCCGGCGGGGAAGAACAGGTCCACGTCCCGGGAACCGAGTGCCACGGCCACGAGCATCCCGACGGGCACGGTGAAGGCGACCTGAGCACCCAGGGCCGCCATCGGGTGGCCGGCCGGCAGGGACGCGCGGCCCCCCAGCAGCCGCAGCAGCACGCTGGTGAGGGGGAAGATCGCGGCACCACCGAGGAAGAGCACCGCCATGGCCGCTGCGGGAGAGGCGGTGACGTGGACGATGCCGGCGGCGGCCCAGACGATGCCCGAGACCGCTTGACCGACCGAGCCGCCCCGGTAGGTGCGACGGACATCGGCTTGGGCATCGGTGATCTGCACGGCCTCGGTCTGCCCGGTGCGCGCGCACCGCCTGGGACCCGGTGCGGCAGGTCACCGGGCTCGAGCGTGTCGGCGAGCACCCCCCGCCCCGCAGCTCGGCGGTGCGCCATGATCGAGCGGTGAACGAGATCCGAGCAGGGCGAGTCGTCGCCGTCAGCCGAGACGGCGCGCACCGCTTCAGCAAGGACGTCACCGACGTCATCACGCTGCTGGCCGGCCTCGGTGTCGAAGGCGATGCCCACGCCGGCACCACGGTCCAGCACCGCTCCCGCGTGGCCGTCGACCCGACCCGTCCCAACCTGCGCCAGGTGCACCTGATCCACGGCGAACTGCACGAGGAGCTCAGCCGGCAGGGCTTCGAGGTCGACCCCGGGCAGCTGGGCGAGAACATCACCACGGAAGGCCTGGACCTGCTCCAGCTGCCCCGCGGTGCGCGACTGCACCTGGGTGCGCAGGCCGTCGTCGAGGTCACCGGGCTGCGCAACCCGTGCGCGCAGATCAACGCCTTCCAGCCCGGCCTGCTGAAGGCGCTCACCCCGCGCGACGCCGACGGCGACGTGGTGCGCAAGGCCGGCGTCATGAGCATCGTCCTCGCAGGCGGTCAGGTGCGCGCCGGGGACCGCATCGTCGTCCAGGTGCCACCGCAGCCCTGGGAGGCCCTACAGCGCGTCTGAGGGGCGGCCACCCACCACCGCGCGCGGAGCCCGGTACCCCGCTGAGGGGCCGGCGGCCGCTGCGCGGCGGAAGTCGCTGGGGCTGCTCCCGCGCACCCTCTTGAACGCGGTGCTGAAGCCGAAGGGGTCCGAGTAGCCCACGGTGCGGGCGACCTCGGCGAGAGTCGCGTCCGGCTGGTCCAGGAGCAGGTCCGCGGCCAGCGCCATGCGCCAGCGGGTCAGGTAGGTCAACGGCGGCTCACCCACCAGGTCGGCGAACCGCTTGGCCAGCGTCGCGCGCGACACCCCGACCCGCTCGGCCAGCGCGGCGACCGTCCAGGGTGCCGCGGGCTCGGCGTGCAGCACCCGCAGCGCCTCCCCGGCCACCGGATCGCGCTGGGCGGCCCACCAGGCCGGCGCCTCGGCGCGATCGCGGTCGAAGAACTCGCGCAGCGTGCAGACCAGCATCCAGTCCAGCAGGCGGTCCAGGACGACCTGCTGGCCGGGGGCGTCGATCGCGGCCTCGGCGGCGAGGTGGTCCAGGACCGGGTCAGCGCTGCCGCCGGCGCCCACGCGCAGCAGCACCGGCAGCGCCTCCAGCAACTGGCGGCTGATCTCACCGTGCACCGGGTACGCCCCGACGATCAGCGTCGTCGCCGCGTCCCCGCGTCCGCTGCCACCGCTCCCGCCGGGCTGGTCGGGGTCGTGCCAGCCCAGCCGGTGGCGGGTGCCGCCCTGCTCGGGAGTCGCGCACTCCACCCCGCACGCGATCGGGACGGCCCCGGTGCCGACCTCGTCGACGAACCGGAAGGTCCCCGGCCCGCGCACCAGGACGGTGTCGTAGGCGCCGATCCGCTGCGGCGGCTCACCCTCCGCCACGATCCACCCCGCGCCGGACACGAGGGCGCACAGGGTCAGCGGTGCCCCGTCCACGAAGTGCAGCGACCAGGGCGGCGTCAGGATCGAGCGGCCGAACAGCGAGCCCTGGGCCCGCACCCCGCGCAACACGTCGCTGAAGGCGTCCACCGTCCCACGGTAGACGATCAGACAGGTCCTTCGGCGCATGAGCCATGTACGCGTCCACGTCGGCGGCGTTGACTGAGGAGGGTGAGCAGCCGCCGCGGTCGTCCCCACCGCCGACCCCTGCCGCAGGAGAGGTGACACCATGACCACCGCCCATCCCCCGACGCCGGGTACCGCCCTGTGGGTGCACGCCCACCCCCGCCGCCGATCCCTCAACGGCCGGCTCTTCGACGAGGGGGTCCAGGAGCTGTCCGGGCGCTACCGGGTGGTGACGTCCGACCTGTACGCCCAGGGCTTCGACCCCGTCCTCGGCGATCGCGACCTCGCAGGAGGCGCCGAGGAAGCCGGGGGCATCGCCGAACTGGTCGGTGAGGCGTACGCCGGGGGGCGACTGCCCGCCGACGTGCGCGCCGAGCAGGCCAAGCTCGCCGCGGCGGAGCTCCTCGTCCTGCAGTTCCCCCTGTGGTGGTACGGGCCACCGGCCGTCCTGAAGGGGTGGTTCGACCGGGTCCTCACCGCCGGCTTCGCCTACGGCGACCTGGACCCCGACCTCGGGGTCCCGCGACGCTACGGCGACGGCGGCCTGGTGGGGCGCAGGGCGCTGGTGGTGGTGACCGCCGGAGAGGACGCCCGCTCGATCGGGGTCCGCGGCATCAGCGGTGACCTGGAGTCCCTGCTGTTCCCCCTCACCCACGGCGTGCTGTGGTACGTCGGCATCGAGACGCTCGAGCTGCACGTCGTCCACGACGCCGACGCGCTGGACACCGGTGGGGTGGACCGGGAGGTCAGGCGCCTGCGGGAGAGGTTGCGCACCATCGAGGCGGAACCGGCTCGCCGGTTCCGGTCCCTGCGCGACGGCGACTACCAGGGGACCCGCGCCCTGCGGGCCGACCTCCTGCCCGGTCGCACCGACCTCGGCATCCACCTCCTCCCACCCGGCTGACCGCGCCGGCGACCCGCACCCGTCGCCTGCTGCCGCTCGTGCGCACGGGTGCGGCGTGCCGCCAGCAGGCAGCTGCCGGCGTCGGTGCCCGCGTCGGTGCCCGCGTGAGCCGCCTGGCCGCCGTCGACGCGACGCAGGACTCGGGACACGTCCTCGAGAACGGCTGGGAACGTCACCGGCTCCGCCCGCGCAGGCGAGCGGGTTCAGCCGGTGACCGCTGCGCGGTAGCGCTGCAGCAGGGCGTGCCCGTCCGTCCCCCGCACCACCGGGACCGCGCCCCCGGGGGTCTCGACCTCGGTGGTCCCCGCGTCGTCCGTCGTGTCGGGTCCGACGTCGGCGCCCACCTGCCGCAGCGCGATGGCCAGGACGTGCTGCGGGTGCTCGCGGGCGAACTCCTCGTAGATCGCCGGGTCGTTCTCGCCATCGTCACCGACGAGCAGCCAGCGCACCCCGGGGAAGTCCGTGCGCAGCCGTTGCAGGCTGCGCCGCTTGTGGGCACGGCCGTCGCGGAAGACGCCCTCCGACGAAGGACCCCAGTCGGTGAGCAGCAGCGCGCCGTCGGGGAACCCGTGGCGGTGCAGGAACCGGGTCAGGGGCTCGGCGAAGTTCCACGGACCGTTGCTGAGGTAGACGACCGGACCACCGCCGTGCTCGTCGTGGGCCGCGGCGAGCAGGTCCGCCACGCCCTCGACGGGGGTGCGCTGCTGGAAGGTGCGGGTCAAGGTCCGCCAGGCCGCGCTCAGCGGGCGCCGCAGACCGGTCAGCAGCGCCGTGTCGTCGATGTCGCAGACGATGCCGGTGCGCGCCTGCGGATCGGCCACGTGCACGGGCGCCTGCACCGCAGGACGCTGCCCCACCCGGAAGGTCACGGTGTGCGTGCCCGGCTCGGCGGAGCAGGGCAGGACGACGTCGATGAGCCCGCCGGGACCGCTGCGGACCTGGTGCACCGGGCCGGGGTCGCGGGTGGCCACGCCGGTGGTGCCGCCGGTGGTGCCGCCGGTGGTGCCGCCGGTGGTGCCGCCGATGCTCACGTCGACGCCCACCCGGGAGCGCTGCAGCGTCACCAGGCGCCGCCAGGCGGCGATGCCGCGCACCGAGCTCGGTTCACGGCCCGGCGCGGCGAGGACGACGCGAGCCAAGACCCTCGCGCGCCCGTCGGCCCCGTACCCCGGGTAGGGCAGGACCGCGAAGCTCCAGCCCCGTCGCTTCAGGAGGGCCGCGAGGACGTCGCGACGCGCGCGGCCGAGGCGGAAGAGGGCCGTCCCCACGCGGGAGACCGGGGGCGCGTCGATCCCGGGATCGCCTGCGCCGCCGTCGCTGCGGGTACCGGTGGGGGCCGGGCGTTCGATCGTGCTCACCCCCCGAGCGTGCAGGCTGGTCCAGCCGCAGGCTCGTGCAGCCCCGCTGCCGGCGCCGCACCCCGACCCCACCCGAGACGCCCGGGCGCCGGGACGCGCACCGGTCCGCGAGGTCAGGCGGATGTCGGGCGGACCGACGCGGTGAGCGTGGCGTACCGCGCTGAGGCCCCGTCGGGCCGGATCCGGTAGGCCCCGACGGCGGCGGGCACGATGAAGGTCTCGGCGTAGTGCACGGTGAAGTCCTCGAACGCCCCGGACGGGAACTGCACGACCACGCGGTCGCCTTCGACGAGGTTGAGGACGTGCACCGTCCCGCGGGTCTCGTGCTCGACGGGGACCTCGAACCAGTGCCGTCGGGTCTCGATGAACTCCGGCTCGTGCAGGCCGGTGCGTTCCTCCCGCCACCCGGGCCCCTCGGCCAGCGGTTCGACGCGGTTGACGAGGTTCTCCCGGACCCAGGCGGTGCGCCGGGAGGCGACGATGTCGTCGGCGCCGTGGTCGAGGTGGATGGGGCGAGGACGCCCGTCGAGCCCGACGCGTCCCCAGTCCAGAGCTTGAAGGTGAA
Source organism: Kineococcus aridisoli (assembly GCF_050871885.1). Classification (NCBI taxonomy): domain Bacteria; kingdom Bacillati; phylum Actinomycetota; class Actinomycetes; order Kineosporiales; family Kineosporiaceae; genus Kineococcus; species Kineococcus aridisoli. The sequence goes on from NZ_JBJLSF010000006.1 coordinate 53,260, forward strand.
GATGCAGGGCGTCGCCGAAACCTCGAGCACCATCGACCCGGCACCGGAGCAGTGCACCGTCCCGGCGGGGAGGAGGAAGTGGTCGTGGCGGCGGGTCGGGAAGACGTTGACGAACTGCTCAGCCGGGAGCGGGTGCACCTGCAGCGAGAGGTCGCCGCCGCCGACGGCGTCGAGGACCTGCACGCCCTCCCCCGGCTCCCCGGGTCCTCCCGGGTCCCCCGAGACGTCCCGGGTCCTGCACCACCTCGCCGACCGACCTCAGCACCGGCCGCGAGCTCGTCAGGCAGGAGTCGGTCAGCGGGTTCGACGGCTACGTCTACGACGAGCACGCCAGTGCCGGCGGCTACAGCGGCCTGGCCGACGAGCTGTGGACCTCCGAGCGCCTGGAGCTGCTCGCCGGCCGCTCGACGGCCCGCCCGGCGCGGTCCTCGCGCACGTCGAGCGCGGCACCGAGCAGCGCCTGGTCCACGAGTCCAGCGCACCCGGCGTAGAGCGCCTGCTCGTCACCTCGACCCTGCGCCGGGGCGAGCCGGGCACCCTGTTCAGCTGGGTCCACAACAACCTCTGGGACAGCGACTCCCCCGTCGAGCAGGCCTTCGCGGCGACGTTCACCGTGATTGCGGTGGCCGCCGCCGGCACCGTGGAGGCCACGGCCACCACCACCGCTGACGCCGTGACCCGCCCCCTGCGACCGGCCCTGCTGCACGGCACCGGCGAGACCGCTCCGGCGGAGTCCTCCCTCGCCCGGGTCGAGGACGACCGGGTGCGGATCGTGGCCGTCACCACGGTCGAGGACCACCCCGGTGACCTGCTCGTGCGGCTGCAGTCCTACGCCGACGAGGCGGTCTCCACGCAGCTGCGCTGCGCGCGCCCGGTCGCCGGGGCCTGGGCGGCGACCCACCTGGGGCACGAGAGCACCGGTCCGCTGCCGCTGTCGCACGCCGCCGCCGCGCTGACCCTGGCCCCGTTCGACGTCACGGCGGTGCGGGTGCGGCTGGCCCCGTGAGCCGCCCGCTCCGCCGCACCCACCCCGAGCCCTTCGGGCCGGTGGTGGGTGCGGCGGCTCCCCCGTCGCTCACACCCCCAGCTGGATGGCGCTCCAGGAGACCGCGGGCAGGACGGCGCGCAGCGTGCCGTCCTCCAGGCTCACCCGGGGGTTCGGTCGCGGGGCGACGCGGTCGGGCTGCTGCTGGGTGTTGGTGGCGCGCCAGTCGTCGTCGCTCAGCAGCGAGGCCTCCGTCAGCCGCGCTGCGGGGAAGGCGCGCAGGTCGACCTCGAGGGTGAGCGCCTCGTCGGGGTGGCGGTTGACGGCGAGCACCGCGATCTCACCGGTCTCGGCGTCGTGGGTCACCACGGCGTCGAGCGAGGGCACCTGACCGAAGCGCGCGGTGTCGTGGACGGGCGCGTCCAGCACGGTGCGCAGGACGTCGCCCCGGGCCAGGCGGGAGGCCTGGGCGAAGGGGTGGAAGATGCTCTGCCGCCAGGCCGGGCCGCCGGGCTCGCAGCGGATGGAGCCGATGGTGTTGACCAGCTGCGCCTGGCAGGCGACGGTCACGCGGTCGCTGTGGCGCAGCAGGGACAGCAGCAGCGACCCGACGACGACGGCGTCGGCGACGGTGTAGGGCTCCTCGCTGAGGCGGGGAGCGACCTCCCAGTCCTCGGCGGTCCAGCCGGCGCGCAGCTGGCGCGACTCCTCCCGGTACCAGACGTTCCACTCGTCGAAGGAGATGTTGATCCGCTTGCTGCGCCGCAGCTTGGCGCGGACGTGGTCGGTGGTGGCGACGACCTCGTCGACGAAGTCGTCCATGTCGCGGGAGGAGGCCAGGAAGCTGGCCAGGTCGTCGTCCTCCAGCTGGTAGTAGGCGTGGGCGGAGATGAAGTCCACCTGGTCGTAGGTGTGCTCGAGGACGGTGGCCTCCCACGCACCGAAGGTGGGCATCTGGCGGTGCGAGCTGCCGCAGGCGACGAGCTGCAGGGAGGGGTCGCGCTGGCGCAGCGCGCTGGCGGTCTCCGCGGCCAGGCGCCCGTACTCGTGCGCCGTCTTGTGCCCGAGCTGCCAGGGCCCGTCGAGCTCGTTGCCCAGGCACCACAACCGGATCCCGTGGGGGTCCTGCACGCCGTGGGAGACGCGCAGGTCCGACAGGGTGGTGCCGCCGGGGTGGTTGCTGTACTCGAACAGGTCGAGCGCCTCCTGGACCCCGCGGGTGCCGAGGTTCACGGCCATCATGGTCTCCACCCCCGCCTTGTGCGCCCAGCGGGAGAACTCGTTGAGGCCGAAGGCGTTGGTCTCGATGGTGTGCCAGGCGGAGTCGAGGCGGGTGGGGCGCTCCTCCACGGGGCCGACCCCGTCCTCCCAGCGGTAGCCGGAGACGAAGTTGCCCCCGGGGTAGCGCACCAGGCTGACGCCGAGCTCGCGCACGAGCTCGAGGACGTCGGTGCGCAGACCGTCCTCGTCGGCGCTGGGGTGGTCCGGCTCGTAGATGCCCGTGTAGACGCAGCGGCCCATGTGCTCGACGAAGGAGCCGAAGGTGCGGCGGTTGACGGGGGCGATCACGAAGGCGGGGTCGATCGACAGGGATGCGGTGCGCACGGGGCTCTCCGGGGCGGGGCGGGTGGGCGGGCGGGTCGGGTGGGCGGGGTGGGGTGGGCGGGTGGTCCGGTGCGGCGGTGCTCAGCCCTTCAGGCCGGCGTCGCCGACACCGCGGACCACCTGGCGCTGGAACAGGGCGTAGATGAGCACCAGCGGCAGGCCGGCGGCGACCGCGGCGGCCATGATCTGCGCGTAGCGCAGGCCGTAGGAGCCCTGGACGGCGGCCAGGCCGACGGGCACGGTCATCATGTCCGGCTCGGTGGTCACGATGAACGGCCAGAGGAAGTTGTTCCACGCGTGGATGAAGGTGAAGATGGCCACCGCGGTCAGGATCGGCTTGGACATGGGGAGCACCACGTTCCAGAAGGTGCGCAGCGGCCCGGCGCCGTCCATCTCCGCCGCCTCCTCGTACTCCTTGGGGATGCCGTCGAAGAACTTCTTCAGGATGAAGACCATCGCGGGGGCGACGACCTGCGGGAGCACGATCCCGGGGTAGGTGTCCACCAGGCGCAGCGCCCTCATCTGCTCGAACAGGGGCACGATGAGCACCTGCGGCGGGACCATGATCCCGGCCAGGACCAGCGCGAGGACGGCCTTCTTGAAGGGGAAGTCCATCCGCGAGAAGCCGTAGGCCGCCGCGCTGCAGAGCACGAGCGTGAGGACGGTGACGGCGACGGCGACGACGACGCTGTTGAAGAGCCAGCGCAGCAGGTCGCCCTGGGCGAAGACGCTGACGAAGGCGTCGAGGGTGAACTCGGAGGGGATCCACGTGACGGGGATGCTGGTGGTTTCCGCCTCCGGCTTGAAGGCGGTGTCGACGGCCCACGCCAGCGGCACCAGCCACAGCACACCGAGCACCACGGCGACGGCGCTCAGCGAGGTGCCGCCGAGCGTGGGACGCCGCCGGGGAGCGCGCCGGGCGGTGCGCACGATCTGCGGGCGCTCGCCGGCGGCGGCCTCGGTGCCGGCGGCGGCGCCGCCGCCGCCGCCCAGCGTTGTTCCGCTCACGACGTCTGCTCCTTCGAACGGCCGAACTTGAACTGGGCGATGGAGATGATCACGATGAGGGCGAAGAACATGTACGAGACGGCGGAGGCGTAACCGATGCGGAACGTCGTGAAGCCGGTCTCGTAGATGTACTGGATGATCGGCCGGGTGGAGAAGTTCGGTCCACCGGCCGTCATGAGGTAGATCTGGTCGAACACCTTCAGCGACGCCACCAGCTGCAGCACGAGGACGAGCCCGGTGGTGCGGCTGAGCAGCGGCAGGGTGATGCTGACCAGCTGGCGCAGGGGCCGGGCCCCGTCGATGGAGGACGCCTCGTACAGCTCCGCGGGGATGCTCTGCAGCGCGGCCAGGTAGAGCAGGAAGTTGAAGCCCACCGTCCACCAGACGGTGGTGAGGACGACGGCGATCATCGCGACCCGCTCGTCACCCAGCCAGTTCACCTCCGCGAGCCCGATGCGGGTGAGGGCGTCGTTGATCAAGCCGAAACCGGGTTGGTACAGCCACACCCACACCAGGCTGACCACCGTCGCCGGCAGGACGTAGGGGACGAAGTAGGCGAAGCGCAGGAACCAGCCCGCGCGGCGCGCCCGGTGGGTGAGCAGCGCCATCGCCAGGCCCAGCAGCACCAGCGGCGGGGAGCTGAGCAGGGTGAAGGCGATCGTGTGCCACAACGAGCGCCAGACCGCCTCGTCGCCGATCATCTCGGCGTAGTTGGCCAGCCCGAGGAAGGCCGAGTCCCCGCCGGCGAGGCTGACGTTGAAGAAGCTGTCCCACAACCCCGCCAGGACCGGCCACACGAGGAAGGCGACGTAGACGACGAGGAACGGCAGGACGAAGAGGAATCCGGCCAGCTTGCGCGAGCGCGCGCGGCGGGTCGGCTCCGCGCTCGTCGAGGGCGCGAGTGAGGTCTGCGCGGCCATGAGGGTCCTTCCTGCTGCTGTGGGAGCCCTCAGACGGGGGCGGGGGTGTCGAGCAGGGTCTGCAGGGCGGCCTTGAACTGCTCCAGCGCCTGCTCGGGGGTCAGGGTGCCTGCGTGCACGGCGCCGAAGGCGGCCCCGGCCTGGTTCTGCAGCTCGGAGGCGGACCCGCTGAACCACGCCGGGGGGTCGAGCTGGACGTCCTCGGCGACCTCGCGGTACTGCGCCTGCGGCTGCAGGTTCTCGTACTCGGGGTTGCGCACGACCGGCTGGAAGGCCGGGATGTGCCCACCGCCCGCCCAGTAGAGGCTGTTCTCCAGCATCCAGGCGATGTAGGTGACCGCGGCCCGGGTGACCTCGGGGTCGCGTTCGATCTGGTGGGGCAGGACGAAGGAGTGCGAGTCCCCCTGGGTCCGGTCGTTGCCGAAGACGTTCGGGAACGGCGCCATCCCGAACGGGAGGCCGTTCTCCTCGAAGGTGGTCACCTCCCACTCACCGTAGAACAGGAACCCGGCGCGCCCGCTGCCGAAGGAGGCGATGACGGCCTCCCGGTCGGCGGTGCGGGGTGCCAGGCCCTCCTGGGACAGGCGCTGCATGAACCGCAGCGCCTCCAGGGCCTTGTCGTCGTCGATGGCCATCTCGGTGCCGCCGGCGTCGAGGACCTGCCCGTCGAGCTGGCGGTACAGCGTCCAGAACAGCCGCCACGGGTTGACCGTGAGCGTCCCGATGGACAGCCCCAGGTCGCCCGTGACCTCGCGGGCGGCGGCGAAGGCGGCGAGGAGCTCCTCGGGGCCCTGCATCGGCTTCAGCCGCCCGTCGGCGTCGAGGAGGCCGGCGGCACCGCAGATGTCGGTGTTGTAGTACATGACGAACGGGTGCGTGTCGAAGGGGATGGCGTACACCTGCCCGTCGACGGTCCCCGCCTCCCACAGCGCAGGCAGGAACTTGTCCCGGGTGATCCCCGCCTCCTCGAGCAGGTCGGGGGGGAAGGGGTCCAGCAGGCGGCCCGGTGCGTACCCGGGGAGGCGGGCCAGGTGCAGGATGCTCACGTCCGGGGCCCGCCCCCCGGCGCAGGCCATGGCCAGCTTGGTGTAGTACGGCTGTCCCCACGCCAGCGTGGTGGGTTCCAGGGAGATGGCGGGGTGGGCGGCGGCGAAGCGCTCGCCGAGCTCGACCATGCGCACGCCGTCACCCCCGGCGAAGAGGTTCCAGTAGCGCAGCGGTGTGCTCCCCGCAGCGGTCCCCACCGCGTCGGCGCACCCCGTCACGGCGGTGCCGGCTCCGGCGGCCGCCAGCGCCGCCAGGAGGGAGCGGCGGGTCGGGCGTGCCCGCCCGAGGGTTCCCGGGGTGTGCCCCGTCTCCGTCATGGGTCCTCCTCGCATCCCGCGCCGGCCGGCGGCTGCGCGTCGTCGTGCGCTGCGGCGAGGAGGCCTCGCGGCAGCGAGCATGGAGTTGGCGCTCCCCGCCCGCGGTGCGGGGACGGGTCGTCGACGACGGGTGCCGTCGGCGTGCGTCGCGCCGGTACCGCCCGGCGCCCGGAGCGGCGTGGTGGCGCTGTTGCAGCTCACCTGTGAGCCGAGCCGTGGTTCCGACTGGTGACGACGCTAACCCCGTACCGGCTGACCGGTCAACCGGCTGTCCAGTGCGTGTCGAGGGGCCCGGGGCGGCCGGGGCGAGGTGAGACGATGCCGTGCATGCCGGAACAGGACCACGACGAGCAGCCGCACGGACCGCACAGGCCGGCCCTGACTCCCCTCGTGCGGGCCACCCCGGAGCCGGTGGCCACCGAGGTCACCCGGCGGCTGCTCGACCACCTCGTCGTCGGCGGGGTGCACCCCGGGGAGCGGCTGCCCGGGGAGCGCCAGCTCGCCGAGGACCTCGGCGTCAACCGCGCGACGGTGCGCGAGGCCATCAAGACGCTCAGCTTCCTCGGGGTGGTCGACGTCCACCAGAGCCGGGGCAGCTACCTGCGCGGCCCGGACTCCGACGTGCTCGCCGCCGTCTTCCACGCCACGTCGGCGGTCACCGGGCACCGCCTCGTCGACATCGTCGAGACGCGCTGGTGCCTGGAGGTGCTCATCGCCCAGCTGGCCGCGCAGCGGCGCACCGACGAGGACCTCGCGCACCTGCGCGCGGCCCTGCACCGGATGGAGCAGACGCGCCACGACACCGCGAGCTTCGAGGACGCCGACGTCGCGTTCCACTCGGCGCTGGCGCGCAGCACCGGCAACCCCATCCTGAACTCCCTGCTCGTGGGCGTCCGCAGCGTCATGTTCGCGTGGATCGCCCGGCACATCCCCACCTCCACGAGCCCCAGCCGCGCCTACGCCGACCACGTCCCCGTCCTGGCCGCCGTCGAGGCCGGTGACGCGCGGGCGGCCGGCGAAGCCATGGGCACCCACATGGCGCGCGCCGCCAGGAAGATCGCGACGAACGCCGTCGGGGAGGACGCGGCGGCGGTGCGGGACCTCGTGCAGCGCATGGCCGGCGTCCCCGCCGCCGCTGCGGCCGCCGACGCCCAGCGACCGTGACGGGTCGGTGGACGAGGCCTCGACGCGAGACGACTCCACAACAACTCTTGTACGTCATCCCTCGTGGTCCTAGGGTCCCACCGTGACCCCCAGGGCCGTGCACCTGACCGACTCCGCCACGATGCGGGCCCTCGCCCACCCCACCCGCATCGCGCTGCTGGGCGAGCTGCGCAGCACCGGCCCCTCCACCGTGGGCCGGCTCTCCACCGCCCTGGACGAGGCACCCGGCTCGATCAGCTACCACCTGCAGCGCCTGGCGGCCATCGGCCTGGTCGCCGAAGCGCCCGAGCTCGCCGCCGACGGCAGGGAACGGTGGTGGCGCGCAGGGCACGAGCTGACCACCGTGCTGCCCGCCGAGGACCGCACCGACCCCGAGCGCGCCGCCGGCACCGCGCTGCGCCGCGAGTTCGCCCACCGCTGGGCAGCGCTGCACGAGCAGTACCTCGACACCGAGCCGACCCTGCCCGCCGAGTGGGTCGCCGCCGCCACGCAAGGGGATCGACTGCTGCACCTGACGGCCGAGGAGCTGGCCGAGCTCAGCGCCGAGCTGCGACAGCTGGCCGATCGCTGGCAAGCCCGCTCCGACCGCTCGCGAGCAGACGCCGAGCAGGTCGTCCTGCTGGGCTCCGCCTTCCGACGACCCGCCCGGCGCTGATGCGCGCCTGCCCCACGTGCGGAAGAGGTGGACGTTGACCCCGCGCACCCGGCTGTGGAGCGTGCTGGCCGCGCACACCACCAGCGCCGCCGGCAACGCCGCCACCGCGATCGCGCTCCCGCTGTTCGTGCTGGACACCACCGGATCCACCGCACTGACCGGACTCACCGGCGCCGCGGCGGTCGCGCCCGTCGTCGTCGGCGGCGTCTTCGGCGGCGTGCTCGTCGACCGCTTCGGCTACCGACGCACCAGCATCGTCTCCGACACCGTCGGCGCGGCCACGATCGCCGCGGTACCGCTGCTGCACCTCACGGTCGGCCTGCCGTTCTGGGCCCTGCTCACCCTCGTCATCGCCACCGGACTGCTGGACACCCCCGGGCAAGCAGCCCGGCACGCGCTGCTGCCCGAACTCGCCGACGAGGCCGGCCTGCCCCTGGAGCGGGCGACGGGTTGGATGGACGCCGCCGAACGCGCCGCCCGGCTGATCGGCGCCCCGGTCGCCGGTGCACTGGTCTCCCTGCTCGGTGCACCGCTCGTGCTGGCCGTGGACGCGGTGACCTTCGTCGCCGCCGCCGTCCTGATCGCCGCCGCGCTGCCCCGGACCTGGCAGGTCGCCGGAGGCGGTGCTGCCGCAGCGCTGGGAGGTGCTCGCGGGTACGTGCGCGAACTGCGGGTCGGGCTGGCCTTCGTCCGCTCCGACCGGCTGCTGCTGGCCGTCATCGCGATGGTGACCCTCACCAACGCCTTCGACGCGGCCTACTCCAGCGTCGTGCTGCCCGTCTACGCCACCCAGCGCCTCGGTGGCGGCATCGACCTGGGGCTGCTGGTCGGCGCCTTCGGAGGCGGCGCCGTCGCCGGTGCGTTCGCCTTCGGTGCGCTGGGACCGCGCTGGTCGCGGCGGACGGTCTTCACGGTCGCGTTCCTGCTCGCCGGTGCTCCGCGCTTCGCGCTGCTGGCCCTGGACCCCGGGCTGGTGGTGCTGCTGGCAGGCGCCGCGCTCAGCGGGCTCGCCGCCGGGGCGATCAACCCGATCCTCGGGGCCGTGCAGCTGGAACGGGTCCCGGCGGGCACTCGCGCCCGCGTCGCCGGAGTGGTCGGAGCCGGGGCGTGGGCGGGCATGCCCGTCGGCATCCTGGGTGCGGGGCTGTGGCTGGAGAGCGGGTCGCTCACCACCTTGCTCATCGCCCTGGCGATCTCCTACCTGCTCATCACCCTGGCCCCCGCGGTGCTCCCCGTCTGGCGAGAGCTCGACCGGCGTCCACGCACGCCCACCACCCAGCGCTGACGGCACGTGCCGCGGTCGTCCGCACCGCACACCCGGTGCTCGGCCGTCTGGATGAGCGTGCGCGGTGGCGAGGGCTCCCGCACGCGGGCCGGCCGCCCGGACGGAGCTGCGGTCCTGGACGCACCACGAGCACCTGGGCAACCTCGCGGCATGGCGAGCACGTCGCTCCCGCAACGCCTCATCGAGAGGGTCGGTGCCAGCGAACTGGCCGACCGCATCGGTGACGCGCAGGTGGCCGCCTACGGCCCCATCGTGCCGCGGGCCGCGCGCTCACGGCTGTTGCGGACATCGGTGCTGGGCCACTCGGTGCACCCGCCGATGACCGACCTCACCCCCGGTTGCTGGACCCCGGCGCTGCTGCTCGACCTCGTCGGCGGTGGGGCGGCCCGGTCCGGGGCGCAGAAGCTGGTCGGGCCGGCGTCCTGGCGGGCGCGGCGACGGCGGTGACCGGAGCAGCGGCGGGCGGGTTCCTCGGCGGCCACCTGGCCCTGGCCCGGGGGACCGCCCGCCGAGGACTGCGGGTGGCCCAGCGTCCGTCGTGGGCAGCGCGGCACCGGACCCCGGATCCACACCCGGTCCGCGCCGCCGCGCACGCGCACCCGGTCCTGGCGCCGATCGCGCGCTCCTGCCGGTGTCCGCGCAGGCCATCACGTCAGGGAGCGCGCAGCGGAGACGTCGTACTCGGCCACCGACGCCGCCCGGACCGCAGCGCTCTGCTCATCACCCGGACCGCTGCCGCGGAAGGCCTCCACGGCTGCCCGCGACGCCCAGCGCTCGAAGACGCTGATCCGGCCCGCGTCCACGAGGTCAGCTGCGATGCTGAAGTCCAAGCAGCCCTCAGCGCACCGCGCCCGCTGCACCACGCCGGAGCAGCCGGCCAGGTACGCCTCGCGCTCCTCGGGGTCGACGAGGAGGTGCCCAGCGACGATGACCATGTCGAACTCCTCGAGGTGCTGCGAGCGGCGTCCACGGGGAGACCGCATGGGTCGTCGAACCTCATCGGTTCCCGCTCGCCCGCACGGCGGGTGCGGCGCGTCCGCGTTCCTCGCCGGCCTGCGCTCACGGCGTGCTCCGAGCTCGCAGGAACCTTCCGCGTCTCGATCCCGAGGTGGCCGCGGCGCAGCGCGTGGCCTGCACCGGCGCGATGCCGTTGATCACCCCGCTGATCAGCGGACCTTCGGCGCGGCTGGATCGCCAGCACTCCGACGATGGCCATCGAGCTCGGTCGCCACCATCGTGACCGGCCAGGCCCCACGTGCCTCGGCGCCTTCGGTCCCTGGCTCACACAGCCACCCCGCCGCGCTACCGACAGGTGCTCGCTCCCTGCCTACCTGTCGGTCGACGATGCCACGCAGTGCTGCTGCCACTCGCGCGGAGACATCCCGTAGTGGTCACGGAACCGCCGGGCGAAGTGCCGTGCATCTTTGAACCCCCATGCGGCTGCGACCCGGCCGATGGTCCCCCAGTCGCGGGCGCGGGTTGCCAGATCGTGCCGTGCGCCTTCGAGTCGCCCACGGATGACCCATTCAACCAGTGACTCGTCGTTGCGGGCGAAGGCCGCGTACACGGCGCGGACGGAGACGCCGAACTGTGCTGCCAGTCTGTCGGCGGTGAGGTCGGCGTCGCGCTGATGCTGCTGGATGAAGGTGGTCATGCGCGCGAAGAGGGACTCGTGGAGCGCCTCGCTCGCCGTCTGGTCGGAGGCTTGTGCGACCGAGGCGATGAGGGCCCGCACCAACTCCGTGGTGGAGGTTCCCAGCATCCCCAGCGCAGGCCCGGCGGACAAGGTGTTCACCGCGTCGGGCAGCTCCAGCAGGTGGCGGCGCACCAGGGAGTACAGGGGGCTCCTGGAGATCAGCGGCACGGCTCGGCGCACAGCGTCCACTGACAGGCCGAGGTGGGAGTAGTCGATGGTGATGGCGTGCACCGAGGAGTCGCCGTCGATGAACAGGTCGTACGGTGAGGTGAGGTCGAGCAGTTGCAGCTCTCCGACTCGATCACCGAGCAGGACGTCGCGGTGGTGCAGCATCACCTGGCCGCGCGTGGTGACGGCGACGGAGATGCGCTCGACGGCGTCGGAGGTCAGGTGCCGGCGTGTGCGGGTGATCCGGTGTCCGTGCGAGTCGTGGTAGATGACGTGGGCTCCTGGTCCCAGGTCCCAGCGGGCGATGCGAGAGGAAGCATTCGCAGGCGCCCAGACACGTGCTCTGGGAACCGCGGCCTCCAAGGTGGAACAGACGGCATCAGCCCGCTCGTGCGGGGCGAGGGAATCGGTATCCAGCAGAACAGGCACGGCACTTCCCCCTGAGATCGCTCGAGGCCACGAGGTGAATGGCCAGCGGACCGCGAAAGCTGCTGAGGATCACGGTAGGACGCCGAAGACCGACGTACCAGGGACGGGCACGATCGGTGGGCCGGGCGTCCACGGCGCACGGCTGCACTCACAGACCCCGACTGAGCACTTCCAGCCCCGACTGGTGCACTGTCAGACCTCTATCCTCCGCTCGTGGAGACGGAAGGAGCGACACGCAGGACGTTGACCGAGCCGCCCGCCGTGGATGCGGCTCCTCCTGGGGCACCGGATGCAACGGGTGCTGCAACACCGCCTGCGGCACCGCCTGCAGCACCGGCCCGGCTCCAGCAGTCGGTGCCACTGCAGGGTCGGCAGCTGGAGCTGACGTTGCTCGATGAGGTGCTGGCCAGCGCGGGCGCTGGACAGGGCAGCGCGCTGATCGTGCGCGGCGCGGCAGGCATCGGGAAGTCCTGCCTGCTGCTGGCGGCCCTTCGACGCGCCCAGCGGCGGGGCTTCAGCACGCTGTCCATCGCCGGCGCCGAAGCCGAGGCCGCCTTGCCCTTCGCCGGCTTGCACCAGTTGGTGATGCCGATGGCGGAGCAGGTGCCGCACCTGACCGGCCGGCTGCAGCGCGCCGTGCGCGCCGCCTTCGGCGAGGACGATCACCCCGCCGACGTGTTCACCCTGGGTCTGGCCGTGCTCGAACTGCTGGAGGAACGCGCCACCGCCTGCCCGCTGCTGCTGCTGGTCGAGGACGCGCACTGGCTGGACCCCGAGACGCTGGAGGTGATCGGCTTCGTCTGCCGCCGGCTGCGCGATCAGCCGGTCGTGGTCCTGGCGGCGGTGCGCGAGCAGTACCCCGGTGTCCTGACCACCGGTGGACTCGCGCAGCTGAACCTGCAGCGCCTGGACGACCAGGCATCGCGACGACTGCTGCGGGCCAGCGCTCCGGGGCTGGGCGCCGAACAGCGTGAACGGGTGCTGAACGTGGCAGAGGGCAACCCGTTGGCGCTGGTCGAGCTGCCAGGCTGCCTGCACTCGGCGTCGCCGGCGCACACCGAGGCTCTCGAGGGTCTGCTGCCGGTGAACGAGCGGCTGGTCAACGCCTTCGCCGACCGGCTCGCTCAGCTGCCACCTCCGACGCGGGCAGTGCTGACGGTCTTGGCCGTCGACACGACCTTGCCGCTCACCTCGTTGCTGACCGTGGCCGGCGAGCTCGTCAGGGGGGCCGCACCCCCACCTGTTCTGGACTCACCCGCGTCGACACGGCCCACGGTGGCAGCTCCAGCGCTGGCGGCGGCCGTCGATGCCGGGCTGCTGCTGACGGACGGGCACCGGCTGCGCTTCCGCCACCCGCTGGTGCGCGCGGCGGTGTACTCCGCCGCCAGCATGGTCGAGCGCGTGGTGGTGCACACCGCCGTGGCCGACGTGCTGGCCGACGACCTCGACCGGCGGGCCTGGCACCGGGCCGCGGCCGCTCTGGCCACCGATGAGCAGGTGTCCAGCGAGCTGGGAGCAACCGCAGGCCGTGCGATCCAGCGCGGCGCGCTGGGCGTGGCGGTCAACGCGCTGGAGCGGGCGGCCTCGCTGAGCGAGGACGCGGCCCGGCGCACCTCGCTGCTGCTGCAGGCCGCCGAGATCACCTCGCAGCTCAACGACCGCACCCGGGCGGTGGAACTGGTCTCCCACGCCGACTGGCACAGCATGGACCTGGCCGCGCGGGCGCGCCTGGTGCTGGTGCAGGACATCACCGACCCCGGGGACCTGCACGACGCCGACCGCGTCGGTGACCTGGTGCGGCTGGCCGCGCAGCTGGTCGAGCACGACCTGACCGACCTGGCGGTGGCGGTGTGCTGGCGCGCCGCCTCCCGCTGCTGGTGGGGCGCGGTCCCTGAGAGCAGCGGGCAGGCCGTCGTCGACGTCTTCCGGCGGCTGGGTCTGCACCCCGACGACCCGCGCACCCTGGCCGTCGAGGCCTACGCGCAGTCGCAGACGCTGGGCGCCTCGGTGCTGCAGCGCCTGGCGCACCTGGTGCCGGACCGCTCCGACGTGGACGCGATGCGCTTCCTGGGCGGGGCGGCCCTGGTGCTGGGGGACTTCGTCACCGCCTCCTCCTACATGGCCACCGCTGCGGCCGGCTACCGCGCCCAAGGCAGGGCGGCACTGCTGGCCCGCACGCTGTCCTCGGTCAGCTTCATCCGCCTGTGGCTGGGCGACTGGCCGGCGCTGCGCGCGGGTGCCGAGGAGGCCGCCGCGCTGGCCGAGGAGTCCGCCGACGCCTTCTGGGCGCTGGCCGCTCGCGCCACCCAGGCCCTGCACGAGGCGATGCGGGGGCAGTCGGTGGGCGCGACGGCGCACGCCGAGCGGGTGCTGGCCGACCCGGACGCCACCGGGGTCCACTTCGTCGCCGAAGCCGCCCAGCACACCCGGGGCCTGGCCGCGGCCTTCGCCGGCCGGCACGAGGAGGCCTTCGAGCTGCTGCTGCGCTGCTTCGACCCCACCTCGCCCAACTTCCACCCCGACATGTCCGGGTGGGCGTTGCCGGACCTGGCCGATGCGGCCGCCCGCGCCCGGCGCACCGCAGAGGCCCAGGAGATCGTGGCGCGCTACGAAGCGCGCAGCAAGGCGCTGCCCTCCCCGGCGCTGATCGCCTCGGTGGCCTACGCCCGCACCATCGTGTGCCCCGAGACCGAGCGGGAAGACGCCTTCGCCGCGGCCTTCGCGCTGGACCTGTCGCAGTGGCCGGTGCACCGCGGCCGGCTGCAGCTGGCGTACGGCTCGTGGCTGCGCCGGCGCAAGCGCATCCTGGAGTGCCGGGCCCCGCTGCGCGAGGCCCGCGACACCCTCGAGGCCCTGGGCGCAGGGTGGGCCCCGCTGGCGCGGGAGGAACTGCGGGCCAGCGGCGAGGACAGCGCCGGGCCGCTGCCGCAGGCTCGTGAGCAGCTGACCGCCCAGGAGCTGCAGGTCGCCATACTGGCCGCCGAGGGCCTGAGCAACCGCGAGATCGGCCAGCGGCTGTTCCTGTCGCACCGCACGGTCGGCTCGCACCTGTACCGCCTCTACCCCAAGCTCGGCATCAGCGGACGCGCACACCTGCGCACCGCCATGGCACACCTGCAGCAACCACCCTCCACCTCGGCATGACGCAGACGCCGCGACGTCGACGTCCCGTCCGCCTCCTCCAGCTGCACACCTGAGAGCGCCGCCCCAGCGGCCAGGTGCCCAGAGCGCGACCTCCAGCCGCGCCTGTGCCGCCTACCGTGCGCACGGGCACGACTGCTCGCCCTGCGCCTGCGGGTCCGGGTGCCGAATCCACGTCGCCGCACCACGTCACCCGGCTGCTGACGTACTGACGGAGCAGACCCGCGTCAGCCCTCGACGGCACCTCAGTCATCGAGCCGTGCAGCGCAGCGCCGATGCAGTCAACCGCCCCATACCCGCCGCGCCTGGCCGACGTCACGATGATCACGTTCTCGAGGGCTGGAGCGAGCCGATGCCCACACGATCGACTCTCCGTTCCTCGCTCGATCGATCACCCCACCCACCAGGAGCTGACGTCGTGAACCCCGAACCCCCCACCCCTGGCACCGACCCCGGCACCGACCTCGGTTCCCGAGCGCAGGGCCTCGCCGCCCGCAAGGCTGCCCGCTACGCCCGCCGGCCCGTGCTGGCCGCCGCCTTGGCCGCCCCGCTGGCCGCCCTGGGCGCCGGCACCAGCGCCGCCGCGGCACCTGCGGCGCCGCCGGCGACGGCACCCGGGCGCGGCAAGCCCACCATCGTGCTCGTGCACGGCGCCTTCGCCGACGCCTCCGGCTGGGGCGCGGTCATCCAGCGCCTGCAGCGCCGCGGCTGCACCACCATCGCCCCCGCCAACCCGCTGCGCGGCCTGGCCTCCGACGCCGACTACCTCCGCACCTTCCTCTCCTCCCTCACCGGTCCGATCGTGCTGGTCGGGCACTCCTACGGCGGGGCGGTCATCACCAACGCCGCCACCGGCAACCCCAACGTCAAGGCCCTGGTCTACGCCGCCGCCTACGGCCTGGACCAGGGCGAGAGCGTCGACGCAGCCAACCACCTGGGCGGCGGATCCAGCGACGTGGTGGCCAACCTCGTCCTGCGCCCCTTCCCCGGCAGCGGGACGCAGAACGCCGACGCCTACGTCGACCCCGCCCAGTTCCGGCGCATCTTCGCCGGCGACCTGCCCGAGAAGCAGGTCGCCGTCATGGCCGCCACCCAGCGCCCCGGCGTGCTCTCCTCCCTCGTCGAGCCCTCCGGGGTGCCGGCGTGGAAGAGCATCCCCTCCTCCTACGTCGTGGCCACCCGTGACGGCCTCATCCCGGTGCCGGCGCAGTTCGCGATGGCCGAGCGGATGAAGGCGAAGGTCACCAAGGTGCGCAGCTCGCACGTGGTGATGATGAGCCACCCCGACGAGGTCACCGCCGTCATCTGCGACGCGGCCGGCCGGTGAGCGCCGTGCCCACCGACCCCGCACCGGGCCCCGCATCCGAGGGTCGCACGATCGTCTTCGTCCACGGCCTGTGGCTCAGCTCCGCCTCCTGGGCCAGCTGGCGCACCCGCTTCGAGGCGAAGGGGCACACCACCTCGGCCCCGGAGTGGCCGGGCATGGACATGCCGTTGCCCCAGCTGCGCGAGCGAAGCCGCGGCGCCGACCGTGTCGACGACGTGGGCCTGGCGGACATCGTCGACGCCTACGCCCGCACCATCCGCGCCCTGCCGCAGCAGCCGATCCTCATCGGGCACTCCTTCGGCGGGCTCATCGTGCAGCTGCTGCTGGACCGCGGTCTCGGCTCGGCCGGCGTGGCCATCTCCCCCGCTTCCATCAAGGGCGTCAACCAGCTGCCGCTGAGCACCCTGCGCAGCGGCTGGGCGGTGCTGCGCAGCCCCGCCAACCGCCACCGCACCGTGGCGCTGAGCAGGAGCCAGTGGCACTACGCCTTCGCCAACACCCTCACCCGAGCCGAGTCCGACGAGCTGTGGGAGCAGCACTGGGCCCC
Source organism: Kineococcus aridisoli (assembly GCF_050871885.1). Classification (NCBI taxonomy): domain Bacteria; kingdom Bacillati; phylum Actinomycetota; class Actinomycetes; order Kineosporiales; family Kineosporiaceae; genus Kineococcus; species Kineococcus aridisoli. Next base: position 69,554 of record NZ_JBJLSF010000006.1, read on the forward strand.
GACCCCGGGGCTGCCGCTGTGGCAGGCCGCCACCGCCGCCCTCAGCTCCCACGCCGCCAACGCCGTCGACCTGACCAACAGCGACCGGCCCCCGCTGCTGATCCACGCCAACGGCGCCGACCACACCGTGCCCGCCTCCCTCAGCCGTGCCATCTACGAGGCGCAGGAGAAGACCGGCGCGGTCACCGAGATCCACGAGTTCCCCGGCCGCCCGCACCTGAGCGCCGTCGTCGAGGGCTGGCAGGCCGTCGCCGACGACGCCCTGGCCTGGGCGCTGCGCTTCCCCACCCGACCCCTGTCGGGGCAGCAGCACCTCAACGCGGTCGACAACGCGGTCAACACCGCGGTCAGCAACGCCGTCAACGACTAGGTCGACGGCACGGTCCAGCACAGGGCCAGCAGCAGATCCAGCAACAGGTGCAGCAACAGGTGCAGCAACGGAGCCGACGCCTCCCGGCCCTCGCCGACCTCTCGATGCAACCGGAAGGAACTTCTGATGGGGTTCGTGACCACCTCTGACGGCAACGACATCTTCTTCAAGGACTGGGGCCGGGGCCGCCCCGTCGTCCTGGCCCACGGCTGGCCACTCAACAGCGACAGCTGGGAGGCGCAGCAGTACCAGCTCGCCGACGCCGGCTACCGCGCCATCGCCCACGACCGCCGCGGGCACGGGCGCTCGACCCAGGTCTGGGACGGCAACGACATGGACCACTACGCCGACGACCTCGCCGCGCTCCTGGACACCTTGGACCTGCGCGACGTCACCCTCGTCGGGTTCTCCACCGGCGGTGGGGAGATCAGCCGCTACATCGGCCGGCACGGCACCTCCCGCATCGCCCAGGCCGTCCTGGTCTCCGCCGTGCCGCCACTGATGGTGCAGCGCGAGGACAACCCGAACGGGGTGCCCATCGAGGTCTTCGACGGCCTGCGCGCCGGGTCGCTGGCCGACCGTTCCCAGCTGTACGAGGACCTGGCCGCCGGCCCCTTCTTCGGCGCCAACCGCCCCGGAGTCACCGTCTCCCAGGGCATCCAGGACGCCTTCTGGCGCCAAGGCCTGCAAGCCGGGCACAAGAACGCCTACGACAGCATCAAGGCGTTCTCCGAGACCGACTTCCGCCAGGACCTGGCGGCCTTCGACGTGCCCACCCTGGTCATCCACGGCGACGACGACCAGGTCGTGCCCTTCCCCGTCGGAGGGAAGGCTTCCGCCGCCCTGGTCGAGGACGCCGAGCTGATCGTCTACGAAGGCGCCCCGCACGGCATCACCGACACCCACAAGCAGCAGCTCGGCGACGACCTGCTGCGCTTCCTCAAGGGCTGATCCGCACACTGACCCGCACACTGATCCGCCCGCTGCAGCGGCTCGATCACCACGCCCACCCGGGCTGCGGGGGCCGGGTGCAGCCCGTGCTCCTCGACCGGGGGTGTCGAGGAGCACGGGCTGATCCCCAGGAGCCGGAAGCGAGACAGCGCTCAGTGCCGCCGCCTGACCAGCGGTCAGTCACGGCCGGTACCAGCTACGACCACCACGCACCGGCTAGGGCCAGCACCGGCAGCCCGTGAGGAGCAGTCCGTGAAAGACGTTCGCATCACCCACGTCGGAGGGCCCACCGTGCTGCTGGAGGCGGCCGGCTGGCGCATCCTGACCGATCCCACCTTCGACGTCCCCGGACGGCGCTACTCCTTCGGCTGGGGCACCAGCTCACGCAAGCTCACCGGGCCGGCCATCGCCGCCGAGGACGTCGGCCCCGTCGACGTCGTGCTGCTCAGCCACCACCACCACGCCGACAACCTCGACGACACCGGACGCGGACTGCTGCAGGAGGCCGGCACCGTCATCACCACCGTCCCCGGCGCCCACCGCCTGCAGGGCCGGTGCCGAGGTCTGCGGCCGTGGCAGCAGACCACTCTCACCGCTCCGGCTGGCTCGGCGCGGCAGGACCTGACCATCACCGCCACCCCGTGCCGGCACGGACCGCGCTTCAGCCGTCCCCTCGCCGGCGCCGTCGTCGGTTTCGCCTTGTCGTGGCCCACGCAGGAACACGGCGTGCTGTGGATGAGCGGGGACACCGTCCTCTGCGACGCCGTCCGCGAGGTACCGGCCCGGATGAGCGTCGACACCGTCCTGCTGCACCTGGGCGCCGTCCGCTTCCCGGTGACCGGCCGGGCGCACTACAGCTTCACCGCCACCGAAGCGGTCGAGCTGTGCTCCTTGCTGCGCCCACGCACGATCATCCCCGTGCACTACGAGGGATGGGGCCACTTCCACGAAGGACGAGCCGAGGTCGAGCGCGCCTTCGCGCGCGCCCCTCTGGGGTTGAGCGAACGCTTGCACTGGCTTCCCCTTCCCCCTTCCCGATCGGCCGTCGATCTGAAGACCACGACCAGGGAGTGACCACGGCCGAGACCGCACACGACACCGCACCGGCGCTGCGCCCTCGCCCGTCACGATGGCCGAGCTGCAGCGGCTGAAGGCCACCGTCCTGTTCACCGACGATGACGTCGAGGCGCTGCGCCTGGCCGGCGACGTCCTGGCCGATCAGGTCGAGGCCGTCCTCACGAGGAGGAACTGGTCGAGCGCATGCACCAGGCCTGGTTCGAGTTCGTGACCATGCAGGTCGGTCCGTGGTTGCGCCCCTGCACCACGCCCGAGCAGTGGTGGACCCAGCGACCGCACCGCGCCACCGGGCTGCGACGTACCAGTACCTGTGGCCTTGTGAGCAGGCACGGGGCATCCCTGCAGCACCGGGACCCGGGAGGGAGTCATCGTGGGGATCACCGGATGCACGGCTCGTGGTCACCGGTGGACTGCGCGGCCTCGGCGCCGCCTCCACCGCCGAACTGCTGGCCCGTGGTGTCACCGGGGTCCACGCCACCTCCCGCCGACCACGAGGGGCCGAAGCCGTCCGCGCTGCCCGAGTCGAACCCGTCGTTCTGGACGTCACCGACCTTGGCGGCGCCACCTGGGGTAGGGCTGGTCTGACGGGAGTGAACCCTTGTCGGCAGCGCGGTGAGGTGACTGCGTGAGCCAGGTCACCGCGATCACCGTCACGGCCTTGGTTCCGGGCGGCTGAGAACCGATCCCGTGAGGACCTCGACGAGCCTTCGTCAGCAGCGACCCTCCCCGTGGCTGAGCACCAGCGCCGTGGCGACGATCGCGCCGATGCGTCAAGGACGGAGCGAGGCACGGGCCAGGGCACGCCGGCGGACCTCCGGATGAGCGATGCCGTGCTCGACGAGGGCGCGCTCGGCGTTGACGCAGGAGCTCCACCCGCGAGTACCACGATCGAGGACCTGCCCTCCCCGAGCAGGACCACAGACGACCTGGAGGATCCCGCCGTGGTGCTCGTGCTCGCCGGAACACCACCGATCCGACCTCGCCCCGCTGTCGTGGACTCGATCGGTGGGGATGAGCGTTCCGTCCAGCAGCACGTGCTCACGTCCCTCCGTGCGTACCGCCGCGATGACGTCGGCCAGGTCGGGGGGCTGGGCGGCGACGACGTCGAGAGCCCCGTGCAGGGAGCGGTAGCCCGTCGAGAGGCTGACGCCGGCATCCACGGCGAGGTCAGCAACTGCGCTCCGGTGGCGCATGAACCGCAGCAGGAGAACGGCTTGGGCGAAGCACCCCAGCGCCCGCCGGCCCCGCCGCGTCCGGATCGACGCGCGGTGTGCTGACAGTACCCGCGCGATGCGTGGCGCCAGCGATCGGGGGAGGTCGAGGGTGGCTCGGTAGGCGATCATCGGACCCCAGGGTCGGGACGGCTCCTCGCGTGCAGTCGCCGTTCTGCCACTGCACCCGCCCCGGTCCTGGACATCGAGCATCGTCGACCGCTGCGGTGATCAACCGGTTTCCGAACCGGTGCCGGCGACCCTCACAGCACCTGGACCGGAGCGACGAGGTCGTCCGGGGCCCGCCGCGACCGCCCAGCGTCGGTGATGACCGCCAACCCTTCACGGGCCCAGTACTCGAAGCCACCGATCAGCTCCTGCACCCGGGTGTAGCCCATCGAGGCCAGGGTGAAGGCGGCCTTGGTGGAGCCGTTGCAGCCCGGGCCCCAGCAGTAGACGACGATCGGGGCGTCCAGGTCCGGTGCCAGGTCCGCGATGCCGTCGCGCACCTGCGGGCCGGGCAGGTGCACCGCGCCGGGGATGCGGCCCTGGTTCCACCCCGCTGCGGAGCGCACGTCGAGCACCAGCGGCGCCGCACCGGCGGCGCGGGCTGCTGCGAGGTCGGACGGGTCGGTCTGGTGGGCCAGTTCGGCGGCGAAGAAGTCCACCGCGGGGATCGAGGTCGGCATGCCCACCATCGAACCCGACCGAGGTCGGACGCACCAGGCGTCATCCACGGCTCAGACGCAGTCCAGCCGTCGATCCGCTGGTACTTTCCCCATCATGGCGATCAAACCCCGGCCGGCCCTCGATGCGACCGACCACAGCATCCTGGAGCAGCTGCAACGGGACGGCCGGATCAGCGTCGCCGACCTGGCCCGCGCGATCAACCTCTCCGCCAGCGCCACCGCCGACCGGCTGCGACGCCTCACCGACACCGGCGTCATCACCGGCTACAGCGCCACCCTGGACCCCGAGGCGCTGGGCTACACCGTGACGGCGTTCGTGCGCTTGGCCTACCCCACGGGCAACTACAAGCCGTTCCACGACCTGCTCGACGTCACCCCTGAGGTCATCGAAGCCCACCACGTCACCGGTGACGACTGCTTCGTCCTGAAGGTCCTGGCCCGGTCCATGCGCGACCTGGAGCGCATCACCGGCAAGCTGGCGACCCTGGGTGGCATCACCACCAGCGTCGTCTACTCCAGCCCACTCCCGCACCGACGCCTCGACCCCGCGTAGGTACCGCGACGCCTGCGTCGGACCCGCCCTGCTGACAAGAGCTTCCTGCACCTCCTCGAAGGCGAACACCCCTCGGGCACCCGCCCACGCGGTGCCATCGAGGCAGCACGCGCCTGGGCCGACGGCAGCGTGCAGGTGCTGGACGCCCGAGCACCACCTCAGCGCGAGCGGCTCCCGGAGCGGACCCGGGCGTTGGTGCTCGAGGGCCGGGTCAGGCGCGACGCGATCTGCTGGTCCGCCTTCGACGACTGACGAGACCTCGCGCTCGTGGCGCGAGGTGCGGGGCTGCGGGCTCTCGTGCGGGTGCCGTCGTGGTGGCGCTGACCGCCGCGGTGCTCTCGTCGCTCAGGCGCGCGGCAGGGTGAAGGAGGCCACCAGCTCGTTCAGCTCCGCCGCCGCCGCCGCGACCTCACCGGCCGTGGCAGCGGTCTGGTGGGCGCTGGTGGTGGTGTCCTCGGCTGCCGCGGCGATCCCGGAGATGTTCGAGGTGATCTCCTGCGAGCCCGTCGACACCTCGGTGACGTTGCGCACCATCTCCGAGGTGGTCGCGCTCTGCTCCTCCACCGCCGCCGCGATCGTCGCCTGCAACCCGTCGATGCGCGCGATCACCTCGGTGATCTCGCTGATCGCCCCCGCCGCCGAGGCCGCGTCGGTCTGGGTGGCCGCCACCCGGCCCACGATCTCCTCGGTGGCCCGCGCGGTCTGCTGCGCCAGCTCCTTGACCTCCCCCGCGACGACCGCGAAGCCCTTGCCCATCTCCCCCGCCCGCGCGGCCTCGATGGTGGCGTTCAGCGCCAGCAGGTTGGTCTGCTCGGCGATGGAGGTGATCAGCTTGACGACGTCGCCGATCTCCCGGGAGGAGGCGGACAACCGCTCGATGGTGGTCGAGGCGTCCCCGGCGCTGGAGACGGCTGCGGAGGCGACCTGGGAGGCCTCTGCGGTCGAGGAGGCGATCTCGCGGATCGCGGAGGTCATCTCCTCACCGGCAGCGGCCACGGTGGAGATGGAGGCGCTGATCTGCTCGGTGGCCGCCGAGACCACCTGCGACTGCGAAGCGGACTGCACCGCACCGGAGGACAGCTGGGTGGCCACCGCGGTCAGCTCCTCGGAGGAGGTGGCCAGGGTGGTCGAGGCGCCGGCGATGCGGCGCATCGTGGCGGTCAAGGTGTCCATGGTGGCGTCCACCGCGCCGGCCAGCTGACCGACCTCGTCCTCGGTGCTGATGCCCACCCGCTGGTCCAGGCGGCCGGCGGCCAGGCCCTGCACCACGGTGAGGGTCTTGGCCAGGGGACGGGCGATGGAGCGCGAGATCACGACCGCGTCCACCACCGCGAAGACGATGGCCAGGGCGCCGATGAGCAGCAGCAGCACCACCGCGGCGCGCGAGTCGGAGGCACCTTCCGCGGACATCTCCAACGCCGCCTGCACTTCAGCGTCGGCGATGGCGTCGAGCTGCTGCAGGTACTCCTCGGTGAGCGGCAGGGTGGTGGAGTCGCGGTAGGCGATGAAGCCGGCGACGTCGTTGGCCCGGGCCAGGGCGATCAGCCGCTCACGGGCCGTGCGGTACTCCTCGAGGATCCCGACCAGCTCGTCGCGCTGGTCCTGGCTGCTGTGCGGGTGCGTGTCCAGGTACGCCTGCCACGCCTGGTCGTAGGCGTCGTCGTCGGCGGCCAGGGTGGCCAGGGCCTTCTCGGTGCCGGCCGCGTCCGGCGTCAGGGCGGCGTTGGAGACGTCCTGACGCAGCTGCAGGTAGGCGGTCCTGACGTCACCGACGGCCTGCATCGAGCGCATGCCGTTGCCGGTCAGCGTCTCGAGGTTGGCCTGCGAGAACTGCAGGCGCTGGATGCCCACTGCGACCACGACGGCCAGCAGCAGGCACACCACGCCGAAACCGGCGAACAGCTTGGTGGCGACCTTCAGGTCGCGGAGTCGAGTGAGCACCCTGCTCCATCGGCGCCTGCCTGCGGGCGCTTGACACCGGCGTGGCAGCTGCACCACCCCGTCCCGGCAACCGGCGGGAGTGCTGACGCGGCGGTCGGACGGCGTCAGGGTGCGCCGACGGCAGCTGCCGCCTCCCGGTCGAGGAGCGCCTCGGCGGCAGCGCTGGTCAACGGTCGCGCGAAGAAGTACCCCTGTCCCGACGGGCAGCCCAGCTCGGTGAGCCGGGAGACCTGCTCGGGCAGCTCGATGCCCTCGGCGATCACCTGCAGGCCCAGGGTCCTGCCCAGCTGGACGATCGCCGCGGTGACGGCGCGGTCCTCCTGGCGGGTGTGGACGTCGTCGATGAAGGACTTGTCGACCTTCAGGACGTCCAGGGGGAAGCGGCGCAGGTAGCTCAGCGGGGAGTAGCCCGTGCCGAAGTCGTCCACCGCGATCCGCACCCCCAGCTCCCTCAGCTGCTGCAGCTTGCCGATGGTGCCCGCGCCGTCATGCACCAGCAGGGACTCGGTGATCTCCAGCGTCAGGGTGCCCGCCCGCACCCCGGAGGCCTGCACGGCGGCTGCGACACCGCGCACCAGGTCCACGTCCTGGAACTGGCGCGCCGAGACGTTGACGCTCACCTGCAGCGCGCGGCCGGGGTGACGCCGCTGCCAGCGGGCGGCCTGGCGGCAGGCCTCGACGACGACCCAGCCGCCGATCGGGACGATCAGGCCGTCCTGCTCGGCCAGCGCGATGAAGTCGCCGGGAGGCACGAGACCCCGCTGGGGGTGCTGCCAGCGCAGCAGCGCCTCGAAACCCGTCGTGCGGCCGGAGGCGATGTCGACGATCGGCTGGTAGTGCAGCGCGAACTCCCGCCGGTCCAGGGCCTGGTGCAGGTCGGCGCGCAGTTGCTCGCGCTGCAGCTGCGCGGCGTGGTGGTGCGGCTGGAAGACCTCGCAACGGCCCTTGCCGCTGTTCTTGGCCGCGTACATGGCCACGTCGGCTGCGCGCAGCACACCGATGGAGGCGCCGGCGCAGGTGGCGGAGCTGGCCACGCCGATGCTGACACCGGTGCGGACCGGACGCCCGCCCACGCTGACCGGCTCCGCCAGTGCGCTCAGGATGCGCTCGGCCAGCCGGCCGGCCAGCGCCGCGCTGTCGCCGCCGGTGAGCAGGATCGCGAACTCGTCACCGGACAGCCGCGCGAAGGTGGCGGCAGCGGGCACGCAGGAGCTGATGCGCGCCGTCACCTGGCGCAGCAGCGCATCACCGCCTTCGTGGCCGAGGTCGTCGTTGACGGCCTTGAGGTTGTCCAGGTCGCAGAAGAGCACCGCCAGCTCGGCGTCCGTCCCGGCTGACGCTCCCCCACCGGCTCGTTCGGCGGCCCGCTCGGCGGCCTGCAGGCGGTCCATGAACAGCGCCCGGTTGGGCAGACCGGTCAGCGGGTCCTCGAAGGCCTGTGCGTGCAGCCGTTCCTGCAGCTGCACGCGCTCGCTGACGTCGCGGGTGGTCAGCACGACGCCGGCGACCGCCGGGTCGTGCAGCAGGTTGCTGGCGACGGTCTCCATCCAGCGCCAGGCGCCGCCGGCGTGCCGCACGCGGGCCAGCACCGAGGCACCGTGGGCGCTGTGGACGCCGGCGCCGGCGATCGCCTCCAGGTAGGCGTGGACACCGGCGCGGTCGTCGGGGTGCAGCAGGTCCTCCAGGTGGCTGCCGACCAGCGCGGCGGGCGAGTAGCCGAGGATGCCCTCCACGGAGGGCGTCTGGTAGGAGATCCGGCCTGCGGCGTCGACGACGGTGATGACGTCGGAGGCGTTGCGGACCAGGGAACGGAAGTGCTCCCCGGCCTCCAGCGCGTCCAGCAGCGCGTTGAAGGCCGTCGCGGTGTGGCCCAGCTGGTCGTCGGAGTCGACCTCCAGGCGCCCGCTGGTGGCGGCCGACCACTGCCCGCCGCCACCGGCGCGGGCGATCGCCTCGGCCACCGCCCGCAGGTGCGTGCTCAGCCTGGCCAGCCGGCGGCCCACCACCGCGCGGCACAGGGCGTGGTTCACCGCCCCCACCAGGAAACCCGCCACCAGGCAGGCCACCTGGAACGCGGGCCGGTCGGCGTAGCGGGCCGGCACCCCCAGCTGCTGGGCGAAGGGCGGGAAGACCACCCCGACGGCCAGCCCCAGCCCGACCATGTACACGGCCAGGTCCCAGAAGACCTTCCGCGTCAGCCGCAGCCCGCGCCGGCCACCGCTCGCGCCGCCGTCACCGCTGCCGGGCGCGGATCGCGCACCTGGTCGCGCCGCTGTGTCCACCCCGCCCCATCGTCGCCGGCGGCCGGTTCCTGCACCCCGACGCCCCGATCGGCGCAAGGACCCCACCCGTGCAGCTGGAGGAGGGCGAGCTGCGCCCACCCGGCGCCGCGCCGGGTCAGCGGCGAGGAGCGGTGCCGGTCGCGCCCGTCGGGCGATCCACCTGGTTGAGGCTTCAGCTTCCCGGAGGCGATGACGAGGGCTGCATGGTTGCCTGCGGACACCGGGCGACCACGACGACCGGCCTGCCCCTGGACGTGCAGCGGGCAGCACCAGGCCGAGCTCTCGACGAAGTGGTGGTGGCCGGTGGCGATCCGCGACAGGCGTCCTCGACGACGAGGACCGCCGGTGGCGCGGGGAGCGGGGGCGAGCACCCGCGCGGTGACCGCCGTCCTGGCAGGTGCGGCTGCGCTCGTCGGGGTGCTCGCCGCGTGCGGGGTGCAGGTGGCCTGGGAGCTCCAGCACGCCGCCCGCGGCGTCGGCGGGCACCCGGTGGTGGCACACCGGTGCTCAAGGCAGCCGTGCCCACCTGCCGAGAGGGTGTCGTGGCGCACAGCGGAACAGGGATCGAGCAGGTCGGCTCGCAGGAACTCCTCCTCCTCGACCGGATCCTGGCCGAGCGCTCGGTCCGCTCGGTCTACCAGCCGCTGGTGGACCTGGACACCGGTGCCGTGGTGGCCTACGAGGCCCTGGCCCGCGGACCGCAGGGCTCGGCGCTGGAGCGTCCCGACCTGCTCTTCGCCGCCGCCCGGCGCGCGCGGCGGCTGACGGACCTGGACGTCGCCTGCCGCGCGGCAGCCCTCAACGGCGCCCGCGAGGCCGCGCTGGCCCCGCCGTACCGGTTGTTCATCAACGCCGAGCCGGAGGCGCTGGACGGCTGGCGTCCCGACGCACCTGCTGGGCGGGCCACCGGTCAGCCGGGTGGCGACGAGGACCTGGTGGAGGGCGTGCCGGTGACGGTGGTGGTGGAACTGACCGAGCGGGCCCTGGCCGCCCGCCCCGCGCAGCTGCTGCAGACCGTCGCCAGGATCCGCTCCTACGGCTGGGGCGTCGCCCTCGACGACGTCGGCGCCGACCCCTCCTCGCTGGCGCTGCTGCCGATGCTGCGCCCGGACGTCATCAAGCTGGACCTGCGCCTGGTGCAGCAGCACACCACCCCCGACATCGCCGCCATCATGAACGCCGTGCACGCCGAGGCCGAACGCTCGGGCACCCTGGTGCTGGCCGAGGGGCTGGAGACGGCCGAGCACGTGCAGACCGCCCGCGCCTTCGGCGCCACCCTGGGGCAGGGCTGGTACTTCGGGCGCCCAGGCCCGCTGCCGCAGCCGCTGCCGGCCTTCACGGGCACTCCCGTGCACATCGTCCCGCGCGGGGACCAGCTCAGCGAGCGCACCCCCTTCGAGCTCGCCGCCGCCGCTCGCGCACCGCGGGCGGCGGTCAAACCGCTGCTGGTGGAGATCAGCAAGCAGCTGGAGGCCCAGGCCCGCAGCGCCGGCGAATCGGCGCTGGTGCTCGCCGCCTTCCAGCACGCCCGCTTCTTCACCCCCACCACGCGCCGCCGCTACGCCGAGCTGGCCACCTCGGCCGCCTTCGTCGGCGCCCTGGGTGAGGACATGCCCGCCGAGCCGCTGCCCGGTGTGCGCGGTGCCGTGCTGGCCGGCGGGGACCCGCTGCGCGGGGAGTGGGACATCGCCGTCCTCGGCCCGCACTTCGCCGCCACCCTTGTCGCCCGGGACCTGGGCGACCGCGGTCCCGACGACCAGCGGCGCTTCGAGTTCGTGCTCTCGCACGACCGGGAGCTGACCATCGCGGTCGCGCACGCGCTGATGTCCAGGGTCTGGCCCGAACCGAAGACGATCGACCTGCCGGCGCTGCCCGGCCCGGCACCGGTGCTGCTGCCCCACCCGCGGGTCTGCGCCGGCGCCGCTGGTCCGTCGTCGTCGCCCGCCTCGTCACCCGTCTCGTCGCCCGTCCCGTCACCCGACTCGCTGCCCGCCCCGCTGCCCGCCGACCTGCCGGAGGGCTTGCTGCAGCGGGCGGTCTCCGCGGTCACCACGGGCTTGACGATCAGCGACGTGCGCGATCCCGACCAGCCGCTGGTGTGGGTCAACGAAGCGTTCCTGCAGCTGTCCGGGCGCACCCGCGAGCAGGTCCTGGGCCGCAACTGCCGCCTGCTGCAGGGCCCGGGCACCGACCCGGTGGCCATCGCCGAACTGGGCGCGGCCATCGCCGCCGGGCGCCAGGTGCGCACCCGGCTGCGCAACTACCGCGCCGACGGAACCCCGTGGTGGAACGAGCTGACCCTGTCCCCGGTGCACGACGCCGGCGGGACGCTGACGCACTACATCGGCGTGCAGAACGACGTCACCGCCCAGGTGGAGGCGGAGGAGAACGTGCTGCACCTGGCCTACCACGACCCGCTGACGCGCCTGGCCAACCGCGCCCGCCTGGACGACGCGCTGCGCACCGCGCTGCGCCGGCGCGAACGCACCGGCACCAGGACCGCGCTGCTGTTCATCGACCTGGACGACTTCAAGCTCGTCAACGACCGCCACGGGCACAGCGTCGGCGACGCACTGCTGCGCCAGATCGCCGCGCGGCTGCGCACGGTGGTGCGCGCCGACGACCTGCTGGCGCGCCAGGGCGGGGACGAGTTCCTGCTGCTGCTCAGCGACCTGCCCGCCGAAGCGGCGGAGCGCATCGCCACCCGCACCGCGGAGCAGGTCCAGCACGCCCTGCGGCACCCCTTCGAGGTGGACGGCATCAGCGTCCAGGCGGCCGCCAGCATCGGCATCAGCATCGACCCCGGCACCGCGCTGCACGCCGACGAGCTGCTGCGCCACGCGGATGCGGCGATGTACACCGCCAAGCGCGGCGGCGGGCGCCGCCACCACCTCTCCGCCGCGGCCGGCTGACGCCGTGCCCGGAGCGGGGACAGGAGGCGCGAGCACCTCACCGAGCCCTCGACGGGTTGCTCGACGGGTTGCCGGCAGGGTCGCCCGGCTGGACGTCCAGCTGGCGCTCCTGCTGGCGGTGGCCTCGACGGCGCTGCTGCTGCCGCCGGCACGACTGGTGCTGCTGCTGGTCAGCAACTGGCTGGCCGTCGCGCTGGTGGTGCTCGGCATCGCGCACCACCGCCCGCAGCGGCGGCTGGTGTGGGTGCTCGTCACCGCCTTCGTCACCCTGGTCGCCCTGTGCAACACCACCTTGGCGTTGACGGGCGGGGACGACCCCGTCACCACCGCGGCCACCTTCGCCTCCCAGGCGGCTGCAGCGCTGGCCATGCCGCTGCTGCTCGGAGCGGGCAGCGGCACCCGGTGGAGGGCGCCACGGCCCAGCAGCGCGCTGGAGCTGTGCGTGCACGTCCTGGTCGTCGCCGCGGTGTGCGCCGAGCTCCTCCTGCACGGTGCGCAGCGCCACGACCACGAGGGCCTGCCGTGGTCCCTGGCCGCGGCGCCGGCCATCGACGCCGCGCTGGTGGGGGTCCTGCTGTGGATCCTGTACTCGCGCGCCCAGCTGGTGCCGGCGATGGTCCTGGCCGTCGCCGGTGGCCTGGGCTGCGTGGCCTACGACCTGGCGGTCACCCTCACCGGCCGGCAGCTCGCGCTGGCCGGGCAGAGCGTCCAGGCCCTGGGCGTCGTCACCACGATGCTCTTCGGGCTGGCGGCGCTGCACCCGTCGATGACCGCCCTCGGTGATGCCGGCGCCCTGCGCCACAGCCGCCGCCCCTCCAGCCAGTTGCTGCTGCTCGTGCCGACCGCGTTGGTCCCGCTGGCCATGCTCAGCGCTCACGCCCTCGGCCGGGGGGTGCGGTCGCCGACCTGGGCGCTGGTGGCCGCCAGCGTGCTGGTGATGCTGGCCGTGCTGGTGCGCGCGGTGAGCGTCCTGCGCAGCGCCGAGCACAACGCCGAGCAGGACCCGCTGACCGGCCTGCTCAACCGCCGCGGCCTGGCCCGGGCCTTCGCCCGGACGACCAGCCGTCAGCGGGGCCTGGTGCGTCGCCGGCACGGGTCCTCACCGCCACCGGCGTTGCCACCGCTGGTGATCTGGATCGACCTGGACGACTTCAAGCGCATCAACGACCGCCACGGGCACAGCAGCGGCGACGCCGTGCTGGTGGCCACCGCCCGGCGGCTGCGCGCCGCCGTGGGCCGGCGCGGTGTCGTGGCCCGCCAGGGCGGTGACGAGTTCATCGTCGTGCTGCACCCCTCGCGCCGGGTGAGCGCCGAGACCGTGCACCGGGCGGTGGAGCGCGAGCTGGGACCTCCCATCGACGCCGGCGGGCACCTGGTGAGCATCACCGCCAGCGTCGGTGTCGTCGAAGTGGCACCCGGGGAGGACCTCGAGCGCGTCCTGGCGGACGCCGACATCGCGATGTACGCCGCCAAGGGATCGGGCGGGTCCACCGCGCGCGTGTTCGAGGTGCCGATGCGCGAACGAGCGGTGGCCTCCGCCGCCCTCGTCGAGGACCTGCACGCGCTGCTCGACGACGTGCCGCTGAGGTCCGGGGACCTGGCCGGGACCCAGGCCGGTGAGCAGGCCGGTGAGCAGGCGGGAACCCGGGCCGGAACGCGGGCCGGGGACCTGGTCGTGCTCTACCAGCCCATGGTGGAACTGGTCACCGGGCGCGTCGTCGGGGCCGAGGCGCTGGTGCGCTGGCAGCACCCGGTGCGAGGGCTGATCGGCCCGGACCAGTTCCTGCCGCTGGCCGAGCGGGAAGGCCTGGGCGCGGCCGTCGACGAGGTGGTGCTGCACCGGGCGCTGACCCAGCTGCGCCGGTGGAACGACCGCACCCCCGACGGCGGGCACGTCGGCAGCGGGTGGACCCTCAGCGTCAACCTGGGGCTGTCCAGCACCTGCGACCCGGCCCTGCCACGGCGGGTGCGCGAGGCGCTGGCGACCCACGACGTGCCCGCCTGCCGGCTGCACCTCGAGATCACCGAGCACGAGGCGCTGCCCGAGGACGAGCAGACGCGAGCCCGCCTGCACGAGCTGGCGGGCACCGGGGTGAGCCTGAGCCTGGACGACTTCGGCGTCGGCTACACCTCGCTCAGCTACCTGCGCCGCTACCCCATCGGGGTGCTCAAGCTCGACCGCTCCCTGATCACCCCCGACGACGCCACCTCCAGCGCGCTGCGCGCCGGCATCGTCGCCCTCGCGGGCACCCTGGGGGTGCAGGTGGTCGCCGAGGGCATCGAGCACGCCGGACAGGCCGAGGAACTGCGCGAGCTGGGTGTCCACCTCGGCCAGGGGTACCACTTCTCACCTCCGCTGCCGGCGGAGGCCTTCACGACCTTCCTGAGCACCTCCGGCACCCGGTACGCGTCCGCCCCACCCCCGGCAGCGCTCATCCGCTCCTCCGCTTGATCCGGTACATCGCCGCATCGGCGTGATCGAGCAGCTGCGAGCTGGTGGTGCCGTGCTGGGGGAAGAGCGCGGTGCCGATGCTGGCCCGGACGCCCACCCGGGCGCCGGGCAGCGCGAGCGGCTCGCGGAGGCTCACCTCCAGGGCCTCGTCCAGTCGAGCGGCGGTCGCCGCGGCACCGCGACGTGCAGCTCCAGCGTCCCCGCCCTCCCCGACGGCGATGACGAACTCGTCGCCACCCATGCGCGCCACGGCGCCACCGGCGCCGTCCTCGGCGACCACCTCCAGCAGCCGCTGCGCGAGGGCGACCAGCGCCTGGTCCCCCACCGCGTGGCCGTGGACGTCGTTGACCACCTTGAAGTCGTCGAGGTCCACGAACAGCACCGCCACCGCTCCGCCGTCGGCGCGGGCGCGGGCCAGCTGCTCGTCCAGGTGCTCCAGCAGCCTGCGCCGGTTCCACAGGCCGGTCAGCGCGTCGTGGTCCGCTCGGTGCTCGACGTCGCGCTCCAGCCGCACCCGGTCGCTGACGTCGCTGTGGTGGCCCACCAGGTGGCTGACCAGCCCGGAGCCGTCGCGCACCGGCGTGAAGCGCGTCTCGTTCCAGAAGCTGGTCCCGTCGCTGCGGTAGCAGCGCCACACCACCTGCTCACGACGGCCCGCCTGCAGCCGGCGCAGCGCCGCCTGCAGCGAGTGCACGTCGGTGCGCCGTCCCGCAGCGGACAACAGCTGCCGCCCCTGCACACCCTCGATCGGCTGGCGCACCATCGCGCAGAACGCCTCGTTGGCGTGCACCAGAGGCAGCCCGGGCACCCTCGCGTCGTGGATCGTCACACCTGCCGGCGCCACGGCGATGGCGGCGCGGATGACCTCGTCGGCCTCGCGCTGCGACAGCGGTGCCGGCGCAGGCGCTGCGCCGGCACCGCCCGCACCAGCCGATCCCCCACCGCCGGCTGCTGGTGCGGACGCGGGGACGCCGGGAGGTGCTCCACCCTCCGGCTCCTCGCACGCGGCGGGCTCGCCGAGCAGCTGCCGGGCGTCCGGAACCTCCGGGCCACCGGCACCGTCGGCGCCGTCCAGGCCGTCGGCGTCGTCCAGGCCGTCGGCGTGCGGACGCAAGTGGTGCAACAACGTGCGAGCGGCCTCGACCGCTCGCCGCCGGTCGTAGCTGAGCACGTACTCCAGCACCGAGTCCGCGCTCACGGGAACCGCCTCGCCGACGTCCTCGGCGGGAGGGCGGCGCGCTGCGAGCACCGCGGCGAAGTGCGGTCCCACCACGCTGACGACCCACTCGCCGAGGAGGGGCGAGTCCGCTGCCAGGTCCGCGACCGTCACCCCGGCGCAAGGACGGCTCGGCATCCCGGGCCCGATGACGCCGGTGAAGGTCGCCGCGCGCGCCAGCGCCTCGTAGCGCCTGCGGGTGGCGGGCGTCATCGCGCTGACGTCCTGGAAGGCGGACAGCACCACGGTGTCCTCGCTCTGCAGGAACGCCTGGCTCTCGATCTGCCGGGACACCGCCGTCAACAACGCCGCCGGCGCACGAGCGGGCTCGCTCTCCTGGGCCAGCACCCGGAACGGTGTGCACCCCGGGCGGCGCGCGGCCTGCCCGGGGAAGCGCAACGGGATCCCCCACCGGCTCGGCAGCGGCCCCGCGGGCGCGAAGAGCCACCCCTGGCCCAGCACGGCGCCGACGGCCCGCGCCCGCTGCAGGTGCAGCGGCGTCTCGATGCCCTCGGCCAGCACCAGCGCACCGGAGCGCTCGGCCTCGGCGTGCACGGCGTTGAGCAACCGGGCCACCTGCAGGCCGGGGGCGCGCTGCACCACCCGGGCGTCCAGCTTGATGACGTGGGGCTGCAGGAAGGGCAGCAGGGCCAGCGCCGCCGGCTCGGCTCCCACGTCGTCGACGGCGATGGCCCAGCCCAGCGACCGGATGCGCTCCACACCCTCCAGCAGCTGCGCCGGCTGCCGCAGCAGGTCCCGCTCGGTGATCTCCAGGACCACCTGGACCCCCTGCGGCACCGCGCCGGCCAGCTCCTGCAGCTGCTCCTGCCGCAGGGAGGCGATGGTGCACGGCTCGAGGTTCAAGAAGACGCACGCGCTGCGCAGACCAGCCAGGCCCGCCAGCGCCGCGTGCACGGCTCCCTGCTCCAGCGAGGTCAACCGGCCGGCTTCGCGCGCGGCCGTCAACAGCTCCAGCGGGGAGCGCGCCGCAGCACCCGGCGAGGCGCCCGCCGGGACGCGCAGGAGGGCCTCCACCGCCACCACCTGCCCGGCTGCGCGTGCCGAGCCGGCCGGGTCAGCGGTGCTGCTCGGGTCAGCCACGTCACCGGGGCCGTCGACACCACTGCTCGCCACGGAGTCCAAGGCGATGATCGGCTGGTACAGCACCTCGGTGGGGCCTGACGTCCCGTCGCGGTCCTCCATGACCTCGCTCGTCCTCCTGCCGCGTCCTGGTGCACCTGGGCTCCGCCGCTGGGCAACGTCTCGCACGGTGGTGCATCCGGCAACTCCACCGGCAGCAGCCGACGCACCCCGGTCGGGACCGACCGGTCGCACCGCCACGACGTCACGGGCACGTCGATCTGCGGGTGCAGCGGCAGGCGCGGTCGCCCCCCTGCCTCCGCGCGGCTCAGGCGCCCGTCACAGCCGGCGCCACCCGTGCGCCACCCGCCGCGTCGAGGCGTCGAAGGCGTACCAGCTGCCTTGCCCGGGCTGGTCGAAGCGCCGGTCGATCGCGACGCCGCGCAGCGCGCACTGCAGCAACGTGCCCACACCGCCGTGCGTGACGATCACCACGCTGCCGTCCTCGGGCACGCCGGCGACCGGTCGCGCCCGGTCGAGGACCCGGTCCACGGCGCGCACGATGCGCCGCTGCGCGTCCGCCGCCGTCTCCCACCCGCGCACGCTGCGCTCGGGCTCGGCGAAGAACGCGTCGGCCAGCGCCTCGAACTCCTGCGGCGGCAGGAACCCGGTCGCGCTGCGGTCGTTCTCCCCCAGCTCGGCGTCCACGTGCACGGTGCACCCGCTCACCCCTGCCACCGCCTGGGCGGTCTGCAGCGCCTTGCGCTCCGCGCTGGAGGCCACGAAGGACGCCTGCTGCGCCCACGGCACCTCCAGCAGCCGCTGCAACCGCTGGTGCCCGGCCCGCGACAGGCCCCACTGCGGCACCGGGACAGCGGGGTCCACCTGCACCTCGGGGTGGGAGACCACGTGGACGATCACCCCGCCAGCCTGCCAGAGCACGACCCGGGCGGTGATTGCAGTGCTCACGGCGATCAGGAAGGAGGTTCGTCGATCGTGGAGGTCAGCGGGACGAGCAGTTCGGCGGAGCGGCTGCCGGGGTCGGCGTGGTGCACCACGATCACCAGGCGTCGCCGCGGGCGGTCGAGAACTCCCCACGCCACAGCGTGAGCTCGCCGGGGGGGCAGCGGAAGGCGGCCTGGCCGCGCCGGGAGCAGACCGGTGCAGACGGCACCACCCGCGCGGTGCGGTGACCACGCTCCTACGACGACCGGGTGACGCCACCGCCACCGACGGAGCGCCCTGCTCGGCTCTCACCCGGTGACCGGGTGGCGGTGGTCTCCCCGGGCAGCTGGCCCGAGTCCCGCGACGACCTGGACCCCCTGCTGACGGCCGGCACCGACACCGACCGGCTGGCCGACCTCGACCAGGCCCTGCGCGACCCCGGGATCCGGGCGGTCATCGCCTCCCGCGGCGGCTGCGGCAGCCTGCGCCTGGTCCACGGCATCAACCCGCGGGTCCTGCAGCGCGACCCGAAACCGCTGGTCGGCTACAGCGACGTCACCGCCCTGTCATGTCTCCAGACATCGGTGACAGTTTCGCATCAAGACATCGGTGACACTTCCGACGGTCTTGGTGGTGACACTTCTCGATCCTCCGGGCCCGCCCTACTGCCCTCAGCCGGCCACCGCGCAGCGCGGCGTCCTACACCGGGTGACCCGCACGCGGTGAGCGCGACCGACGGGCGGCCACGGCCAGGCGATCAACACCAGCGGAGCCGTCAGCGGCTCACCCGCACCGCCCCGACGTCACGGTCACGGACGTCACGGTCACGGACGTCACGGTCACGGACGTCACGGTCATGCCGATGTCGTGTCGCTCGGCGGTCGTCAGGGATCACTCGGCAGGATCGGTGGACGGTTCTTCAGCGTGGCCCAGACACCGGTCGACCGCCCCGCTCACCCATTACTGGGCGACGTTGCGTGCGGTGGTGGCGGGCCGTCGCGGTGGAGCCACCAGCGCGGGCCTCCACCACGCGTGCGGTAGCGCCCCGCCCGCCGTGGACCCCTCCGCGCCCGCCCCGACCGGTCAACGGCGCACCCGGTACCGCAGGTGCAGCACCCGCTCGCCCTGGACCACCACGTCAGGACCCTCCAGCAGGTGCAGCGCGTCGACCGGCCCGAAGTAGCGCTTGCCCGAGCCGAGCACGACGGGCACGACGTCCATCCGCACCTCCTCGACCAAGCCCGCGGCCAGCACCTGGCCCCCGACGTCGCCGGCGGCGACCTCGACGATGCGCTCACCCGCGAGCTGCTGCGCCCTGGCCACGGCGGCCTCGACGCCGGCGACGAAGGAGAACGGCGCCGCGAGGTCCCACTCCTGCGGCGGCGGCCGGTGCGTCACGACCACCACGTGCTCGACCCCGCCCGGGGGCGCCCCGTCCCAGCCGCCGGTCATGTCGAAGACGTGACGGCCGACGACCGTCACCCCGATCCGATCCCAGTACGGCCGGGTGTAGTCGTAGGACGCCTGCGAAACCTTCAACGCGCCGGCCTCATCCAGCGGAACGTCACCACTGATGAGCCAGTCGAACAGTGGCCCCGGCTGATCGTGCTCGTCGGCGACGAAGCCGTCCACCGACACCGAGCTGTACATGACCACCTTGCCCATCGACTCTCCTCCGCTGCGGGTGCTCGTGAACAGGTGACCCGACGACGTCGAGGAAGTCATCGGCGGCAGCACCGCGGCCAGCCCCGGCGGACAACGCACGCTCACTGCGCAGACGCATCCCGCAGACCGGGTGCACCTGCGCCGCGAGACCCCGGATCGGTCGACAAGGCGGGAGCGGCACCCAGCCGCCCAAGGCGACCTACCCGTGGCCGACACCCCACGACGCGCCCCTCGTCGCGGCCCCCGGTCCACACCACCCCGCTCCCCGGTGAACGGGCACCGCGACCGGGGCCGGTCACCGTCCCCCGCCAGCGGGAGGTACCCCCAGCCGACGACGAACGACTGGCCCAGCTGCGCCGACGGATCGTCGAAGCGGTCGTCGCCAGCGTCCTGAAGGCCGAGGAGATCGAGCACCTGAGCGTGCACTGGGGCCTCGACGAGCGCGAGGACGACGTGCGAGTACGCATCGACGTCCCCGACGAACGGCACCAGGAGCTGCTGCTCTCGCCCTGGTGGGCACCCGCCCCCCGGGACGTCGCCGTCCCCACCAGCCCTGCGCAGATCGCCACTCACCTGGGCGACCGTTCGGAGGACTGGGTCTGCGAGACGGCCTTCGCCTGGGGCCAGCAGCGCCGCGCCCGTCACCAGCTGCCCGAGCCCTGGCCAGGGACGTACCTGACACCGTCGACCGCTCGGTCATCCCGCTGAACCCGTCAGGTCAGACGGGTCCGTGAGATCGAGGGGCGACCGCCGGCTCCAGCAGCGACAACGCTCGTCCTCCAGCATCGAGGGCCACCCGGATGCCGACCGGCATCGGCAGGTTGGGACCGGCGTGCCCGAACTCGACCCCACCCAGGACGGGGACGTCCCGTTCCCCGAGGACGTCCAGGACGATCTCGCGCAGGGAGGGAGACGCATCGGGCCCATCGAGTCCCTCGATGGCGTGCGGAACACCCACCACCATGCCACCGATCCGGTCTAGGACGCCGGCGTGACGCAGCACGTGCAGGTAGCTCCACACGTAGGAGGCGAGGCCACCCATCTCCTCCCAGAACAGCACCGCACCGCTGAAGCGCTCCAGCGGCAAGGCGTACCGCGTGGCCTGGACCAGCGCGATGCGGTTGATGACCCCACCGATGAGGGGTCCCTCCACCCGCCCCGGGCGCCAGCACTCCCAGGAGGACGTGGCGGGCAGCGCACCGATCGCCTCCGTCCCGGTCAGCAGCCTGCGGTAGAGGTCCTCCAGATCGCCCCGGCGCGCGGGTGACGATCTGCGCCAGGCCCCGCCGAGCCCCGGGGTGGCCAGGTCGGCGTGGAACCCGACCAACCCCGTGCGCTGGTGCAGCACCAGGTGCAGCAGGGAGATGTCGCTGTAGCCGAGGATCGGCTTGGGGTCGGTGACGACCGCGTCGCAATCGATGAGGTCGAGGTACCCGAACACCGTCTGACCGCCGTCGTGGGCGATGATCGCGCGCACCTCCCGGTCGCGCAGGAGCGCGTTGAACTCCTCGGCGATGCGCGTCGGGGTGGCCGCGCTCCACCAGTGCTGCAGGCCCACCTGCAGCAACGGGGCACGGCGCACACGGAACCCCATCCGCTCCAGGACCGCCTCCGCTTCCCGCAGGTCGGGCTCGTACCGGGCGTGCAGAGGTCCCGACAACGAGGCGATGACCACGAGGTCCCCCGGTGCCAGGGCACGAGGTCGCAGGAGTCCAGGCGAGCCACTGGTGGTCACCTGGTCAGTGTCACGGGCCTCGATGACCGGGCGCCACCTCCTTGCGGCGTTGGCCGTCAGCTCGTACACGACTTCACGGTCATCCCGCGATCCGGCGTATCCGGCCTGCGGCTGGGCTGTACAATCCCGGCCGGGTCAATCGTCAGCGGCCAGGACGTCGCACCGCACCAGCAGCTCCACCGCTGGCAACGGCGGGTAGGGCAGGTACACCGCGACGTTGCACTTCACCGCCCCGTAGCGCTGTTGCCAGGCCAGGCGAGTTCGCCCCTGCCGGCTGTGCTGCACGCCCACATGCCAGCCGCGCACGTCGACCATCGTGGCGTCTCCGCTGGCTTCTGAGCGCATCGTCTCCGGCTGCGCTGGCGGCCACGGATTGCCGTAGCCCACCTCCACCGTGCTCAGCCCGCGTATCTGCGCTTCCTCGAACGGCAGCTGCAGCACCTCCGCGTCGGGTATGTACAGCACCGTCACCGAGCCACGCCCACCCGACGACCCGCCCGCCTGTCCACTCGATCGTGTCGGTGTGACCAGCTCACCGCCGCCAGTGGTGGACACCAGCTCTACCTGCCCCGCCTCGCGCAGCACCGACAGCCGCGGCACTTCGAAGCCCAAGACCTCTCGCACTACCGGGCGTGGGTGAGGGTGGTACAGCTGCGCCAGCGTCCCCGGCCACGACGGGGTGCCGTGCCGCGGCCCTCGACCCGGCCGTAGTGACTCCAGCAAGGCACGCAGCCCCGTCGGCAACGGCGTGCTGCTCACCGGCCCGGAGTCGACCCCGATCGGCTCACTGGCATTCACCTCACCACCATGTCCCTCCCCGGGCCGCGCCGCGGGCAACCTACGTCGGTCTGCTCAGGTGGCCTCACGGTCATCCCGCGTTGTGCGCGCTCAGCAACGGTCGAGGACGACGTCTCACGGCGATAGCCAAGCGGCTACCGCAGTCCAACGGCGCCATGCAACGCCTGCTCCGCCGAAAGTCTCGACCCGATCCGACGTCCGGCGGAACTACTCGGGTTTCCTTGTCCGCCCCACCCGCACCTGCGTAATGTTCAAGCCAGGTTGAACATCACGCACGGAAGGAGCGCACCGTGGATCAGTGGCTCGAAGCCCTCACCGACAGCGACCGCTCCTTCGTGCGCACCCTGGTCCTCAACTCCGGCTCCCTCAAGGGCGTCGCCGCCGACTACGGCGTCTCCTACCCCACCATCCGCGCCCGCCTGGACCGCATCATCGCCAAGGTCCACGCCGTCGAATCGGCTCCGGCCGAGCCCTTCGTCACCTCCATCACCGGCATGGTCATCGACGGTGTCGTCTCCCAGGACGCCGCCGACCGCGTCCTGCGCGCCTACGAGACCGCCACCTCCACCTCGACCCCGAAAGCAGGACCCCTGTGAGCACCACCCACCTGCTGATGTACGCCGCCGTCATCGCCCTGGTGCTGGTGCAGCGCCTGGTCCTGTCCAACCGCTCCCGCCGGTGGCTGGGCGTGATCCTGCCCGCCGCGTGGCTCCTCGCCTGCGTCGTCTTCCTCGTCATGAAGGACGCAGTGGGTCAGTGGCAGGGGTGGGCGGCCGTCGTTCTCGGCGCGGTCCTGCTACTGGGCACCTGGAACGACGGCCACGCCTCGCGCACGAAGCGCCTGCAGCGTGAGAACGCCCGCATCTACGCCCTCAACACCCACCACACCGCCGGCCGCTGACCCCCGCATCGGCGGTCTGCAGCTCACGCTGCCCTGCGCGATGTCGCGGTCATCCCGCAGACCTCGCGCGTTTAGGTCAGGCGGTGACCTCGGCGTGGTCGCCCTGGTCGTCGCCCCCATCGCCTCCGACCCGCACGCCGGCGCCCTCGCCGCCGTCCTCCGTGCCGTGCTCT